>NZ_JBFSUD010000138.1:0-6286 GCF_041467175.1 Vibrio sp. 10N.247.310.24 | reverse complement strand
ACAGGGCTGAAGCTTGGCTCATAATCGTTCGGTCCCCAGTTCAAATCTGGGAGGGCCACCAAATTAGAAAAGCCAGAACAGTTCACGCTGCTCTGGCTTTTTGCTTTTCTAGCCCTTTATCTTCTAGCTCAACGCTCTGCCCCATTCGTCCAGTTTCTTCTATGTGACTAAACATACTTTTCTTTTATAAAAAAATCGGCAATATGAGAGTACACAAATCATTCAATAGTTCAGGGAAGACTCATGAAAGACGAAACGCTCTCGATTCACTTCGGCTACGACACTGATCCAACAACCAAATCGGTTGCGACTCCTATTTACCAAACCGTTGCTTACGAATTCGATGATGCACAACACGGCGCCGATCTATTTAACCTTGCGGTGCCAGGCAATATCTACACTCGTATAATGAACCCAACCAATGATGTGTTGGAAAAGCGCATGGCAGCCTTAGAAGGTGGTATTGCAGGCTTAGTGGTGAGTGCAGGCAGCGCGGCGATCAACTACGCGATTCAAACGTTGGCACAAATCGGTGACAACATCGTTTCAACACCTCAGCTTTACGGCGGTACTTACACCCTATTTGCTCATATGCTACCAAACCAAGGGATCGAAGTTCGCTTTGCTAAAGACGATAAACCAGAAAGCTTAGCGGCACTGATCGATGAAAAAACCAAGGCGGTTTATTGTGAAAGTATCGGTAACCCAGCAGGCAATATTATCGACTTAGAACGTGTTGCTGAGCTTGCTCACGCACAAGGTGTACCTGTGATTGTCGATAACACGGTGGCGACACCTGTGTTGTGTAAACCTATCGATTTTGGTGCCGATATTGTGGTGCACTCGCTAACCAAGTACGTTGGTGGTCACGGAACGACGTTGGGTGGTGTTATTGTCGATTCAGGCAAATTCCCATGGGCAGAGCACAAAGATCGCTTCCCAGTCTTTAATCAACCAGAACCTTCTTACCACGGTGTGGTGTATACCGAAGCCTTTGGTGAAGCCGCATTTATTGGCCGCGCTCGAACCGTTCCATTGCGTAATACAGGCGCAGCACTGTCACCCATGAATGCCTTCATGTTGATGCAGGGTCTAGAAACGTTGTCGCTACGTATGGAGCGACACACAGAGAACGCACTAAAAGTAGCTGAGTACCTTCAGCAACATGAGAAAGTCAGTTGGGTGAGCTACGCGGGGTTACCAACCTCTGAGTTCTACCCATTGGCTGAGAAATACATGCAAGGTAAGCCGTCTGCCATTTTATCTTTTGGCTTGAAAGATGGTTATGAAGCCGGTGTTCGTTTCTATGATGCGCTGCAAATCTTCAAGCGCTTGGTGAACATTGGTGATGCAAAATCTCTCGCTTGTCACCCTGCTTCTACAACACACCGTCAATTAAGCGAAGCGGAACAAAAGCAAGCAGGTGTGTCACCAGAGATGATTCGTCTCTCAGTAGGTATCGAGCACATTGACGATATCTTGGCTGACCTAGAGCAAGCACTTAATGCTTAACGCTTAACGCTTAACGCTTAACGCCGGTAAAGCTAGATCTAACGCTGATCGTTAGCTAACAGACACAAAAAAGCCCATCACAGGATGGGCTTCTTATTATCTAATGTTCTTAGATAGGCTAACGATTACTCAACCGTTACCGCTTTCGCAAGGTTACGAGGTTGGTCAACATCGGTACCCTTGATTAGCGCTACGTGGTAAGACAACAGCTGCATCGGTACTGTGTAGTAGATAGGTGCTGTTACTTCACTTACGTGAGGCATCTTGATGATCTTCATGTTCTCATCGCTTTCAAAGCCTGCATCTTCATCTGCGAATACGTAAAGTAGACCGCCACGAGCACGTACTTCTTCAACGTTTGATTTCAGCTTCTCTAGCAAGTCGTTGCTTGGTGCAATAACGACGACTGGCATATCTGCATCGATAAGAGCCAAAGGACCGTGCTTAAGCTCACCAGCCGCGTATGCTTCTGCGTGGATGTAAGAGATCTCTTTCAGTTTAAGAGACGCTTCCATCGCGATTGGGTAGAACTCACCACGACCCAAGAACAGTGTGTGGTGCTTATCTGCAAAATCAGGTGCTAGCGCTTCGATCTCTTTATCAAACGCTAATGCTTTCTCGATATCAGCAGGCAGTTGATGCAGTGCTTGAACGATCTCTGCTTCTTTCTCTTCATTGATGCGACCTTGTAGACGACCAATTGACGTTACCATCATCAGCATTGCAGCTAGTTGAGTGGTGAAAGCTTTAGTAGAAGCAACGCCGATCTCTGTTCCTGCGCGAGTCATGAAGGCAAAATCAGATTCACGAACCAGTGAAGAACCTGCAACGTTACAGATAGTCATTGCTGACATGTAACCTTTTTCTTTTGCAAGACGAAGTGCAGCAAGCGTATCCGCCGTTTCACCAGACTGAGACAAAGTCACCAATAGGCTATTCGGACGAACAACGAAATCACGGTAACGGAATTCAGAGGCAATCTCTACGTCACAGCTTACGCCTGCTAGAGATTCAAACCAGTAACGAGCTGCCATGCCTGAGTTGTAAGACGTACCACATGCGATGATCTGCACGTGTTCAACCTTGCTTAGGATCTCTTCCGCTTTAACACCAATCGCGTTAGTGATAACCGAAGTGTCAGAGATACGGCCTTCCATTGTGTTGATCAGCGCTGTTGGCTGCTCAAAGATCTCTTTCTGCATGAAGTGACGATATTGACCTTTGTCACCAGCGTCGTGTTCTGCGTTTGATTCAACGATTTCACGCTCAACACGCTCGCCCGCCACATCAAATACTGTTACATCACGACGAGTCACCTCAGCAACATCACCTTCTTCTAAGTACATGAAGCGACGAGTTACGCTTAACAGTGCAAGTTGGTCAGAGGCTAGGAAATTCTCGCCCACACCAAAACCGATAACGATTGGGCTACCAGAGCGAGCAACAACGATACGGCTAGGATCTTTACGATCAACCGCTACTGTGCCGTATGCACCGTCTAATTGTTTTGCTGTTTTTTGCAGAGCTTCAACCAAAGAAGCTGACGTGCGAAGTTCCCACTCAACAAGATGAGCGATAACTTCTGTATCTGTTTGTGAAGTAAACACGTAGCCACGCTCTTGCAGCAGAGCGCGCAGTGTTTCGTGGTTTTCGATAATGCCATTGTGTACAACAGCAATATCGCCAGACATGTGTGGATGTGCGTTTGCTTCAGAAGGCTCACCGTGTGTCGCCCAACGTGTATGAGCAATACCAGTACCGCCAATGACATGTTGTTGATCGACTGCGTCTGCTAGCTCTTGTACTTTACCAAGGCGGCGTACACGAGTTAGGTTAGATTCGCTATCAACTACAGCGACACCCGCTGAATCGTAGCCTCGGTATTCTAGGCGGCGAAGGCCTTCTACTAAAATTTCAGCTACATCACGCTGTGCTACTGCACCAACAATTCCACACATAGTTTCACTCCATCAATTTCGTTTTATTCCTATTGGCAGCAAGCAAAGGCCAGATCTTTATTAAGATTAATTATAGGAAGGTAAATGCATAATACTTAAATTTGTTTTTACGCTGGATCGGTCAGGATCACTCGAACATCATGTGATTCGATACTTGCTTTGGATTCTTCGCCTAAGTCTGTATCGGTAATTAAGATGTCAATGTGTTCCCATGCCAGCTCTAAGTTCGGGATCTTTCGTCCCACCTTTTCCGACTCAACCATCACGATCACTTCTCGTGACACTTCAGCCATTACTTTACTTAGGCCAACCAATTCATTGAACGTGGTTGTGCCTCTATCAAGGTCGATACCATCAGCCCCGATAAATAGTTGATCAAAATCGTAAGCTCGAAGTACTGATTCTGCGACTTTGCCTTGAAAAGAATCCGAATGGGTATCCCAAGTGCCGCCGGTCATTAGCAGTGTTGGTTCGCTTTCCAATTCATTAAGTGCATTAGCAACATGCAACGAGTTGGTCATCACAACCAAACCACGCTTGCTATTGAGCTGCTGAATTAGCGCCCCTGTCGTGCTACCGCTATCGATCACAATGCGATTATGGTCGCGAATTAAATCTGCAGCGGCTTTCGCTAATGAAATCTTTCGAGTCGAAACTTGTGGACCCAGTTCTTCGTTGACAACCTCTTTCGGTAATGAAATCGCACCACCATAACGGCGCAAAAGCTGACCGTTTTTCTCTAAAGACGCTAAGTCCTTTCTAATCGTGACCTCTGAGGTTTCGAATTTAGCGGATAGTTCATCAACACTAACCTCCCCCTTTTCATTAACGAGGTTAGAAATAGCATGTCTTCTGAGCTGGGTGTTTCGTTTCGACATTTAAAAAAGGCCAGTAAGTTTCGATGTGAAACATATTATAGTTACAACGAAACTATTTAGTCCATTTATTTTGATCCAAAAAATTAATAAATAGCGATAAAACCTTGTCCTAAGACAATTGTTAAGCAGTGATATTGAACTGATTAGATGGTAGAATCCGCACCCGAAAAGAAAAAAAATTACAAAACTGACTGTTATTTTTTTGCAACTTACCTCTTATATAGTGGGGTAAGTCACATAAAACCGATATTGAATCAAAATCTTTTGGTCATAAAATGACTAAAATTGATGAAAGACTTACAACTCTGAAGGACATATTGGAAGTCCCGCGCTTTTACACAACAGGCACAAAATGTTGATGTAGCGGACCAATCTTCAGACCTTAAATAAATTTCAAATTGTAACAATACTTACCGGAGAGTACCTTCCATGAAAAAGACCAAAATCGTATGTACGATTGGCCCTAAAACTGAATCTGTAGAGAAGCTAACTGAACTAGTAGATGCTGGCATGAACGTTATGCGTCTTAACTTCTCTCACGGTGACTTCGCAGAACACGGCACTCGTATCGCGAACTTCCGTACAGTAATGGAAAACAAAGGTGAGCAACTTGCTATCCTTCTAGATACTAAAGGTCCAGAAATCCGTACTATCAAACTTGAAGATGGTAACGACGTAGATCTAGTAGCTGGTCAAGAGTTCACTTTCACAACTGACGCAACAGTTGTTGGTAACAAAGACGTAGTAGCAGTAACTTACCTAGGTTTCGCTAAAGACCTAACAGCTGGTAACACTATCCTTGTTGATGACGGCCTAATCGAAATGGAAGTTATCGCAACAACAGAAACTGAAGTTAAGTGTAAAGTTCTTAACAACGGTGCTCTAGGTGAAAACAAAGGTGTTAACCTTCCTGGCGTTTCTGTTCAACTTCCAGCTCTTTCTGAGAAAGACAAAGCTGACCTTAAGTTTGGTTGTGAGCAAGGCGTTGATTTCGTAGCTGCTTCTTTCATCCGTAAAGAAGACGACGTTAAAGAAATCCGTGAGCTTCTAAACGCTAACGGCGGCGAGAACATCCACATCATTTCTAAGATTGAAAACCAAGAAGGTGTAGATAACTTCGATTCAATCCTTGAAGCTTCTGACGGCATCATGGTTGCTCGTGGTGACCTAGGTGTTGAAATCCCAGCTGAAGAAGTAATCTTCGCTCAGAAGATGATGATCGAGAAGTGTAACCGCGCACGTAAGATGGTTATCACTGCAACTCAAATGCTTGACTCTATGATCAGCAACCCACGTCCAACTCGTGCTGAAGCGGGTGACGTTGCGAACGCAATCATGGATGGTACTGATGCAGTAATGCTTTCTGGTGAAACTGCTAAAGGTAAGTACCCAGTTGAAGCTGTAACTATCATGGCTCAAATCGCGAACCGTACTGATTCAGCTCTTAAAGCTGAGCTAGGTTCTCGTCTAGACAGCCCACGTCTACGCATCACTGAAGCAGTATGTAAAGGCGCTGTAGACACAGCAGAGAAGCTAGCTGCTCCTCTAATCGTTGTTGCAACTGAAGGCGGTAAGTCTGCACGTTCAGTACGTAAGTACTTCCCAACTGCAAACATCCTTGCTCTAACAACTAACGAAAAGACAGCTGCACAGCTAGTTCTAACTAAAGGTGTTAAGCCAGTTCTTGTTGACTCTATCGAGAACACAGACGCGTTTTACATCAACGGTAAAGAAATCGCTCTACAATCTGGCCTAGGTAACAAAGGCGACATCGTAGTTATGGTTTCTGGTGCTCTAGTAGCTTCTGGTACTACAAACACGGCATCTGTTCACGTTCTATAAGAATGAGCCGATACGCATAAAATATAAAAGAGGGCTTCGGCCCTAATGCCGATCAGTTAAAGCCAAAGTGATCGGTTGAAGGATCCTTCCGAGCTG
>NZ_JBFSUD010000137.1:0-6346 GCF_041467175.1 Vibrio sp. 10N.247.310.24 | reverse complement strand
CTCGTTAGTGATTGTACTCACTTAACTCAGTGTCCAAAACTTCTGGTGCGGATCACACTTCCACCTCTGTTAACAAATCATCGCTCATTTTTGTGGTTGTTTGCTTTGCTGATTGATTAGTACCTAGAGAAGAAATATAAACCTTTTTATACCAATTCCTAGCGCCGTTTTCATCTTTGAAGTAGTAATGAACTTGCACATAGCTATTGGGGTTGGTTTGTTGTAAATCTTTTGTATCTGTGAACGATTTCTTTAGACCTGTTACGATATTTTGGGCCTTTAAGGCAAGGTCACTATCTTCAGATGCAATAAAGTCACCATAAATTTTAGCCTCAGAAATATTATATGTGCGAATTGTTTCTGTAAGAGCATGCTCTAACGCTTGGGCCTGTTTAGTTTGTTTTTCTATATCGCTCATTAGATCCTGACACGTATAGTTACTTTTACCATTACTGGTTTCTACTGTCGCCCATAAAGATGAAGTTAAAGGGGTGATAAAACGGTTTTTGAAATCGACCTGTTCTTTAAATTCAGGGGGTAAGACCATACGATAAGCATTTTTCACAGGCCCCAAATCTTCATCAATAGCGCCAACAGGAACATCTACTATCGTTGGAGCATAACCAAGGCATTTATCTTGGGTTTCATTTAGGTCAAACTCATAACTACCACCTTTTGTAGTTAAAGCTCTAGGTTCAGTGTTTGCGTTATACTTACCATCATTATTTATATCTAGAAAAACGGTAGCGCCAACAATATAACCATCGATTACTTTTCCAGTAGCTTTTTTGTGAATTGTCGGATTACTCCCACCATCACCGCCGCCACCACAAGCTGATAAGGCCAGAACGCACAAAATTGGTATCATCATTTTCATTTTCATTTAAATGGATCTCTATTATTTGTTGAGATTTAAAAATATTAAAATAGTAATACTCTTAAATTAGTTAACGAATTCGATTTTGTTTAATGTCATTTACAGCCCTTCACATATTATTATCCATACATATATCAACCTGTTTTCACATTGCTAATTAACCTTCTTGGTTTGGAAAAGTGAAAGCCTTGGAATAAGATGTTAGATTTTTTTGGAAGTAGTCGTAGATGTTGAGGATTTTCAACGCCTTCGACAATCAAGGTTACATCAATACGCTCAGATAGCTTAACCATAAACTTAAGTGTCTCATTGGCCACAATATCTTCCTGACATTTTTGTAGTAACGACTTATCTAGCTTAATAAAATCAAAATATTTTTCTGATAAAAGGTTAAAATTGGAGTAACCACATCCAAAATCATCAATAGCAAATCGAAAACCTGCCCCTTTAAGAGCAATTATATTTTCTTTAGCATAACTATGTAAAAGACCCTCACTATATTCAACTGTTTCAAATACTATCTTACTTCTTAACTCTGGAACTAATTTGGTTAATTCCATTACATCATCATAAAAGTCAACGATACTTAAATCTGCATGACTAATGTTAACACTGATATTAGGAAGTGTATCTTGAGTGTTTTTTGCGTATTCAATTATTTTTTTAAAAATTATAATGGTTAATGAGTAATGTAGGTGCGGCTCCGTTGCCAATAATGGCATAAATACACCAGGACCTCCGAACTCTGTGCGTTTCCACCTAAGCAATATTTCCCAAAGGTACTCTTTAGAAGTATTCATACTATAAACGACGGGTTGATAAAAAAGCTCGAACTGAGTCCCTCCCTTTTTTATATCGTGATGTAAAGCTTGGATTACCGAACGGGTTCTAACGTTTTTTTCATAGTCATTAATGTTATATATGTAGGCACCATCAATAGATTGAAGTGACTTTTTAACACTGTAAGCCATTCTTCTAAACAACTGATTTTTATCTTGGGGTTTATCAAAATTAGATAGGATCATGCTAGCAAGAGAATAATCAAAAGTTAGGGTTTTATCGCCTACTTTCTTTTCATGAGGCAAAGAGAATTGAATTTTTTGTTGCTGCTCAAGGATTTTTTTTTCTTCCCAGGGAGTATCGCTTTCAAATACAAGAACAATGTATTTGTCTTCAAACAAACCGATAACCCTTGGTGAAAGTGTCTCACTTAGGTAGTGATGTAATTCTGTTTTAACTATTCGACTAGTTTTTGAATCGAAAAACTTATAGAAATCTGCAGATCTCCCAACACAGATTACATGCATGATCTTGTAGGTACTTCTGTTTGTTCTTAATAATTTTTCTTGAATATAGTTGATGTTAGGTAAATCTGTTTCTTCACAGAAAAAACGTTTGAGCCTTTGTTTATTTTGTTCTCGTTCAAGTCTTTGCTGAACAAAAGATAGCTTTTTTTTACCTTCCGACGACTTCAGATGAAATGATGTGCATATTATTAGTAATGTAATAAAAAACAGACAAAGTAAATTAACAGTAGACAACACGGCACCCCGAACAAAGTGATATGCATCGCATTTTGCGATGCAACAGAATGATTGTATTCTTACTTATGAGATTCACACAAATAAAAACAAATCTGACCACTTAATAGTCATCTACTTGAATTGAGTGTAATTGTGCAAATTTATAAATATCATGCACGAAAACACCACTAACCGCATATTGTACATCCCGTAATATCCCGACAACTTCATAACATAATAGCCACCAAATTACGCCACAGTGCCATTTCAGGGGGGTAATGATAGCATCGCTTTTTTTAGTATTTATTTACGCTATAAAAAACTGACAGTGATCGCGATATTTAATGGGGAGGGATTGAAATCAGCAACTTTATCTGGGTTACATCACTGCATACCCTTGATGAAACCAATCTGTTTGGAAGTGAAACAAACCATAAATTTAATCAAATGCACGCTAGAGGGTAAGTTAAGTCCTAACGCAAACACCTAATCCTAACCTCAACTATCTGAATAGATGGGAAATCTCAATTGAAAGGAGAACAGGACATTTTGATGGATAAAACTAAATAAAAGAGGGAGTCGTTCTGTATAATTAACTGAACAATAATTGATGATGGGGAAACTAACGAAGAGTCATAGTTCATAGCGACGTAAAGTCGTCAACAGCTAACGTTGTTGTAGGTATTAGCAGAATCATCCAGTACGAATCAGCACTGAGGTAGTAAAGCTACATAAAGGCTGGTCAAGGCAATCTGCAATGAATAGTTTAGTGTAATTACACTAAGCTACTGTCGAATGGGTAGTCGCTGGATATATTTGGCCAGTATTACTGTGAGTTTGCCAAATCATCGGTAGAAGATAACGCAATTAAGGTTACTATGTTTATCTCGGTACCTCTGATTATTTTAGCTTTCACAACAATTCGGCTATCAGTATCCTGCAGTAAGTTATCTCAATGGCCTGTACGCTTTCAAGTCAATAAAACAACCCAACCAACACGACTGACAACAGTACGCCGCCGATAAAACTCGGGCCGTGGAATGGTCTAGCTTTAGATTTAACGTACTCTTTCTGAAGTTCTTCTTGGTAAGTTTTAACGGCGAGTTCTTTTACGTAGTTATTTTGCATAATAAGCTCCTTCTTATTGGGTAAGAGAAGCTTAAGACTTGAAGTTAGGTTGAGGTAAAGAAAAATTTTACATTAATTGATTACTTCGGGATTGTTACTCTAAAATGACTCTGAACACATCATTGTTCACACCGCCAACATCCACTAACTCTCCCGGCTTCATAAGAAGTAAGGTGTTTAATTGGCGCTTTGAACGTGGTGCTCTATTTTCTCTGATCACTAAGATATCAACTAAGTAACCTGAGTTTTGTTTTGATAGTGAGCCCGAGAAAGTAACACTCTCTCTTCTATTGGCTAGAACCGAATTAAATGTTTTATCTTCTAACACACCCGCCGAGATCGACGTCTCACCATAAAAAAGCGTGATAGTTGTCGGATCAGGTGTTAGCTCTTGATTAGATGAACACCCCACTATCGCTAGGCACAACAATAAAATAACTCGAAATTGCATACACTTAATTTTCTTTCTCACATTCTAATTCTATTTTCGGTTCTTGGTACATCGCTTCTATGAACCCCAACTTAATTACCCAGAATCAAGTTTAAGCTTCTTCAATCTGGAACTGAATAGATACCTTCAAAATACTCGATACGCTCTAAAATCATTCTTAGCTTACACTCTTCGATTTGAACCCCGGCCCAAACGGAAGGCGTATACGCTTGACCTATAAATTCACAATCTGCGTCTCTGTATTTCAACCAAGCTTGTTGAGCTCTTCGGAAAGGTCCTTCTAGATCGATGTGAAACTCGATTTTTTGCAATTCGGCTTCTTCCTCGACTATTCGCATAATGGCTTCTTGATATGTTTTATTGAGATCGATGTTTGCTACTTTCATTTTCTCTTCGACACACAGATAACCTGCAGTAACCCCTCCACCTTCAACGTTACAAGGGTCTTCATCATCAACAGCGAAACAAGATGTAGTAACTAACGCCAGTACAATTAATGACTTTTTCAAAAGCATCTCCAATACAGTTCAAAATCTTCGATATCTACTCGACAAGCAGTAGTTCGAATCACCAGTATTGATCATTTCTTCGGGCTCAGGCTAGCTAAACGTTTAACTAACTATTTTTAACGGTATGAGAGTGTTCGGCACAAGCCGACAATTTAAAGAAGGAGCAGATCAGATCATCACCGACAATCTGACCGCTTAGTTTGAAGTGGGTTTAATTATGTTTAAGCAATAACATCTTGTGGTGGTGTACCTTCGCAATTGGAAACGACTGCATCAATTTGAATTAGAGCATTCATAGGAATCTCTGAAACCCCAACCACCGTTCTTGCCGGTAATTCAGCATTAAAGAATGTTGTGTAGACCTCGTTCACTGTATCAATGTCTGAAACATTTTTAAGCTGAATATTAATTTTCACAGTATCGTCCATACAATGATCAACACTTTCAATGATCGCCTTAATATTTTGTAAACATTGTTCCGCTTGCTCTTTTACACCACCAGCAACCATTTCATTTGTTTTCGGGTCTAAAGGTAATTGGCCTGAAATATGATTGTAGTGAGAGAAAGCAACGGTGTGCGAATAAGGCATGAATGGTGCAGCAACAGTATTATTAGCTTCAATAACCAGTAAGCGAGTGTCTTCTGGTAATTGCGGCGGTGTACCGTCACCATGTGAAACGGATGTATCAATTTGAATTAAAGCGCCCATTGGTAGTTCAGCAGCATTAACAACGGTACGAGCAGGAACGTAGCTTGGGAAGAATTTAGCACATACTTCATTTACCACTTCCGCATCTGCGATATTTTTCACGTAGATAGTCGTTTTAACCACATCATTCATGACATGACCGATACTCTCTAGAATCGTTTTAATGTTTGCTAAACATTGTGTCGTTTGCTCTGTGATACCACCTGAAACCAACTCACCTGTATTTACATCGATAGGCAATTGAGCTGAAAGGTTGTTGTAGTGAGAAAAAGCCGCTGTCTGCGTCGATACAGCACTTTGAGGCGCATTATCTGTATTTCTTGAGACCTTAACTAGTGCGCAAGGTGCTTGTGGTTTAGTACCTTCGCCGTTTGAAATAAGAGCATCCATTTGAACTAAAGCGTCACTGTTCGGTAGCGCAGCTACACCCACGACTGTACGTGTCGGCAGGCTGTTGTTGAAGAAGCTTGCGTAAACCTCATCAATAGTATCGATATCAGAAATATTCTTAACGAAAATATTGATCTTTACGACATCATCCATAACATGGTCAATGCTTTCAACAATAGATTTAATATTACTCAAGCATTGTGCTGCTTGGTCTTTAATATCTCCAATAACTATTTCACCTGTTTTAGGGTCAACAGGCAGTTGAGCAGAAAAGTTATTATAATGAGAAAAAGCGACCGTTTGTGTAGATACAGAATTAATTGGTGCATTTTCAGTATTTCTTGAAATTTTAATGATATCGCTACTCATCGGAATTATCCTTTTAATAATATCGGAATACGTATTTATATTTAACAATCGTATTGGAAAGAATGATTAAAGTAGCGCCATGTTAAGTGAATTATTTTAGGGTAAACGTGATATACATCAGACTCTCAGTTGACTATAAATCAGCAAGTTACAGGATAATTAGTCATCAAGCGACTAATTATCCGTCACATTAGGCTTTATCAACTGCTAAATTCTCTTTAATTTTAAGTCTATTCAATAATCCTGAATACTCTCTCAGGTAATTGAAAGGATAATTACCAAAATTTAGATGATATTTGATAGGTTGTTCACACTAAAACTCCGTTACTAGCTAGGCTTACGAATCCCCTCATAATCAGGCGTAAAAACAATGAGGTAGACGCGCATCG
>NZ_JBFSUD010000136.1:0-6393 GCF_041467175.1 Vibrio sp. 10N.247.310.24 | reverse complement strand
CAGCCAAATATCCGTTCAGGTTCAAGCAATAATGCTTATCCGAACGGCATTAACTCAATCGAGTGGCCTTTTTGTATCTGAGTATTTTGAATCAGCGAATACGCTATTCCGTCACGGCTTCTTGTTTGAAGCATGGGCTTTTCAACGTGTTCATCTTTTCGATTTCATTGGTTAAGCGCAGCGAGAGCAGGGCTTTTTGATTCGAAGCAAAATCAAACATCACGATAGTCGCGGTGCCAATGGTCGTCAGTTTCTGCTGAGTTTTACTGACAATCGCATATTCCATGGTGAATCGGTCATCTTGAATATCAGTGACACGAGAGCCAATCATTAAGGTATCTGGATACGTGACTGGGCGGAAATACTTACAGTAAGTGTCACCAAGAACAGGGCCAACTTTGGTAATCGCCATCTCTTCCATCAGCTCGACATGCTTGAAAAAATCTAAGCGAGCCGTTTCGAAATAACGAAAATATACGGCGTTGTTAACGTGATTAAGGGCGTCCATTTCTCCCCAAGCGACAGGGATTTCTGTTACTACCGGGTAGTCAGATAATAGTGCTTCCATGCGAACTCTCTTATTGTTATCTGTGTAGTTAGTGTTATCTGGGTAATTAACGTTATCTATTTACCCTTCATCGGGATCAGTTGTTATTGGAATAAAAACCCTACCGCTAAATTAACAAAACTGCAACACGTGTGATTTAAGTTTTTGAAGCTTGAAACCACACAATGTCAGTGACTTAGTTGCACATCCACTCAATGTTCACACATTGAGGTGTCTGAATTGCAGTTCAACTAAGCGTTGGTACAATTCGCAGCTATTGATGAGCGACTGGTGGTCGCCAATGTCTACTAGCTGCCCTTTATCTAGCACCGCAATCTGGTCGGCGTGTTTAATTGTTGATAATCGATGGGCGATAATGATGGTCGTTCTGCCACGCATTAACTCTTCTAAAGCTTGTTGAACGTGATGCTCACTTTCACTGTCTAGCGCACTGGTTGCTTCGTCCAACAAGAGAATATTCGGATCTTTTAGGATGGCACGAGCGATGGCAATACGCTGACGCTGCCCGCCAGACAATCTAACGCCACGTTCACCAAGAAAGCTGTGATAGCCTTCAGGTAAGTTCTGAATGAACTCGTGCGCGTGCGCTTTTTTCGCCGCTTCGATAACTTGCTCGTCCGTTGCTTCTGGGTTCCCGTATCGAATGTTATGGAACACATCGTTGCTGAACAGAGCGGGTTGCTGAGGGACTAATGCCATCTGCTTTCTTAGCTCGTTCGGATCAAACTGATTCAGTTCAACACCGCCGAACGTTACTTTGCCTATTTGTGGGTCGTAGAAACGTTGCAGCAGTTCAAATAGGGTGGTTTTACCTGCGCCAGACGGGCCAACCAATGCCAACACTTTACCTTCATGGGCCGTTAGCGTGAGGTTGCTTGTTGCGGGCTGGTCGGGTCTTGATGGGTAACAGAAGGTCACATCATCAAAAGCGACTTCTGGTGTCACGTTATCGAGTGATGTTGGGTTTTCTACAGGCGCAACAATATGGCTTTCAACTTGTAGAATTTCAATTAATCGTTCTGTCGCACCTGCCGCACGTTGCAGTTCACCCATCACTTCAGAAATCGTACCTAGTGATGAAGCGACCATGATCGCATAGAAGACAAACGCCGCTAAGTCACCCGCCGACATCGTGCCGTTAATAACATCACTGCCGCCAACCCAAAGCATGCCTGCAATCGCGCTGAACACGATAACAATCACGCCAGAGATAAGAATCGCGCGTTGTTTTACACGTTGGCGACCAATCTCATAAGCCTTTTCTACTTCAATTGCGAACGATGCTTTCTCTTGCGCTTCTCGGCTGTAGCTTTGCACCGTTTTGATGTGTTCAATCGCTTCGCCAGCATAAGAACCCACATCAGACATCGAATCTTGGCTTTGGCGAGATAGGGCTCTCACTCGTCGACCGTATACCAAAATCGGAATCAGGATAAACGGCACTGAGGCCAACACGATCAGCGTTAGCTTAATGTTGGTCGCGAACAGCATGATGATTGCGCCAATACACATTAATGCGCTACGCATCGCCATAGAAAACGACGAACCAATAATGCTTTGAAGCAGAGTTGTGTCGGTTGTGATACGCGACATGATGTCGCCACTGCCATTGGTTTCAAAGTAACTCGGATGAAGTGTCACCACGTGATTGAAAACCGACAGGCGAATATCTGCACTCACACGCTCCCCAACAGAAGAGACTAAATAGAAGCGGAAAAAGGTGCCAATCGAGATCAACACGACTACAACCATGATGAATTGAATCGCACTGCCTAAATCTGATAACGATTGTTGACTGAAGCCTTGGTCGATAAGAAGACGAATACCGTGTCCGACTGAAAGGGTTAAGCTCGCCGTGAAGATCAACGCAATCAATGCTGCAATCACACGGCCTTTATAGGGCTGAATAAATTTGCTGAGCTCAAATAAAATACTGAGGCTTTTCTTCTCAGGTTTGGGTTGTGGCGCTTTTTTAGTCGATCGTTGAGCCGTTCGCTGAGTAGAGTCACGCGTAGAAGAGACGTCGTTTTGCATATGACTGCCTTAATGTGTTGTCGCTTTAAGAGTAGATGGCTTGTTGTTTGTACGTACATGTCACGAATTAAGTGCTAGTCGTTCGTAAATGTTTGTTGCTTACAAGAGAAACCATTAAAGCACGCATCGCTGACTGATGCTTCCTAGGATACTCAATTTTCGGACTTTGATGCCTAGCAAGTGAGGGAATCTTACTGTTCAAAAGGAACATTAAGCATTTAGTGGCGCTTGAAATAAAGATCAAACGAGCTATTTGATTCTAATTTTTATGCATGTGAGCGTAAGCCAATGGCGAATAGAAGCTACAGGTTCTTAGCTATTGTACTGATTTTTTAATTGGAAGATAAACGTTTTCTTTTCCATCGATTGCAAGCTTATCAGCAACTTGTGACTTTTGGTTGTAAGACCAATTATAGCGACTGTTTTTTGCGCAACTTTCGTTGCAAAAATTCAACAAAATAGTTTTTTATACATTTTTCTTGCATAAAACCTCGAGTTGAATAGAATAACCAACAAATGACAATTAATGCAGTATTGTGGCATGAGTATTCAAGTAAAGAGCATCAACAAATCATACGGTAATACCCAAGTTCTTCATGACATCAGCTTTGACTGTGAAAGTGGCGAAACCTTGGTATTGCTTGGCCCAAGCGGTGCGGGCAAGAGTTCATTACTGCGTGTATTGAACCTGTTAGAAATCGCGGACAACGGCGAATTAGACATTGCGAACGAGCAATTCGATTTTTCAAGCCAGATCCAAGAAAAGCAGGGGCTTAAACTTCGTCGTAAAGTTGGCATGGTGTTCCAACAATACAACTTGTGGCCACATATGACGGTGATGGAAAACTTAATTGAAGCTCCCACCAAAGTCGCGGGTTTAGATAAGCAAGAAGCGATTAAGCAAGCTCAAGAAGTACTAAAGACACTTCAACTTGCCGACAAAGCAGACGCTTGGCCACTTCAACTGTCTGGTGGTCAACAACAGCGTGTTGCGATTGCACGTGCGCTGATGATGAAACCGGATGTGTTGTTGTTTGATGAACCAACAGCGGCGCTTGATCCTGAGATCACCAACCAAGTTGTGAGCATTATTAAAGAGTTGAGTGGAACGGGCATTACTCAAGTGGTTGTGACACACGAAGTTGATTTCGCGAAGAAGATTGCTAGCCACGTTCTGTATCTAGAAAAAGGGTACATCGTTGAACACGGCACCAGCGATTCATTCGTTAACCCGCAGACACCCGAGTTTGCCGAGTATCTTACGCATTAAACCTAAGTTGACTCACTAGATTTAGCTAAACACAACATCGATTAAAACAATCAAATTATAAAAATGGCCACAGGTCAAAATCACACAGATTCGGAGTAACAAAATGAAAAAGATTCTACTAGCTTCACTTATCGGCCTTTCTTCAGCAGGCATGGCTGTTAATGCATCGGCACAAGACGAAATCAAATTCGCAATGGAAGCAACTTACGCACCATTCGAATACATGGACGAGAACAACCAAATCCAAGGTTTTGACGTAGACCTAGCAAACGCACTTTGTGAAGAGATGAAAGCGACTTGTACTTTTCACAACCAAGCGTTCGATAGCTTAATCCCAGCGCTTAAATTCAAACGTTACGATGCCGCTATTTCGGCAATGGACATCACTGAAGCGCGTCTTAAACAAGTAAACTTCTCTAACGCTTACTACGACAACTCTGCAGCATTCATCTCTATTGAAGGCAAAGTAGCAGACCAAGCAGCACTAGAAGGTAAGCGTGTTGGCGTTCAAAACGGTTCAACTCACCAGAGCTTCCTACTTGAGCAAATGGCTGGCGTAACAGCGGTACCTTACTCAAGCTACCAAGATGCATTCATCGACATGAAAAACGGTCGTATCGATTCAGTATTTGGTGACACAGCGGTAGTAGCTGAATGGTTCAAAAAGCAAGACAACCTAACGTATGTTGGCGACCAAGTAACAAACCAAGAGTACTTCGGTAACGGCTTTGGTATCGCAGTAAACAAGAGTAACCAAGAACTTGTAGACCAGCTTAACGTTGCACTTGCAGCAGTGAAAGCGAACGGCGAATACGACAAGATCTTTAACAAGTACTTCGGTAAGTAATCTATGGAATTAACGGGTTACTCTTTAGGGCTCGTCGAAGCAAGCTGGATGACAGTTCAGCTTGCGTTCGTAAGCCTATTGGTTGGATTGGTTCTAGCAGTGTTGTTTGCAAGTGGTGAGATGTCTCGTCGTATTGCAATCAAATGGCCAACGACTGCATTTGTGACGATTGTTCGTGGTTTACCAGAAATTCTGGTCGTACTGTTTATCTACTTTGGTTCGACACAAGTTCTGTTCATGATCACTGGCGACTTCATAGAAGTGAGCCCGTTCTTATCTGGTGTTGTTGCACTGTCACTTATTTTTGCTTCTTACGCTTCGCAAACTATTCGTGGTGCGTTGAAAGCAGTAAGCAAAGGGCAGAGAGAAGCAGCAAGTGCGCTTGGTATTTCACAATCTCGTGCTTTCTTCAGAGTCGTATTGCCACAAGCAGTGAGACACGCGCTACCAGGGTTAACCAACCAATGGCTGGTTCTATTGAAAGACACTGCACTGGTTTCATTGATTGGCGTAACCGATCTGTTGAAACAAGCGCAATTAACATCTGCGGCAACGCACGAAGCATTTACTTGGTACGCGACAGCAGCAGCAATCTACTTGGTCATCACTTTAATCACACAAAGATTGGTAAAAGTGATTGATGGTAAGTTCTCTATTCAAGGTTTGGGTAACAAAGGGGCAATGGCATGAATCAACAATACCTCTCTCAAATGCTTGAAGGCTTAGTGATCAGTCTTCAACTCACAGGTGCTTCATTGCTTGTTGGTTGTATCTTGTCATTGCTGATGACGGTAACGCTAATCCTAAGAATACCGGCGATTCACTGGTTAACTCGTGGCATCATTACGCTGTTTACCGGCACACCATTGTTGGTTCAGATCTTCTTGGTGTATTACGGCCCGGGTCAGTTCGATTGGATTCGTGAAAGCTTCCTATGGACATGGCTTAGCCAACCTTGGTTCTGCGCAATGTTAGCACTCGCACTGAACACCGCGGCATACAGCACGCTACTGTTCAGAGGTGCATTCAACGCGATTCCAGCAGGGCAGTGGGAAGCATGTCGCGCATTAGGCATGGACAAAATCGCAACGCTTAAAGTGTTACTGCCATACGCTCTACGTCGCGCCGTTCCAGCATACTCGAACGAAGTGATTCTAGTCTTCAAAGGTACATCACTGGCAAGCACCATCACCATCATGGATTTGATGGGTTACGCTCAGCGTATCAACGGCCAAACCTACGACACGCTAACAGTGTTCGGCATTGCTGGCGCATTCTACCTAGCCGTGAATGGTGTATTAACGCTGGTCTTCCGTCAGGTAGAGAAGAAGGCCCTCGCATTCGAAGCGGCGTAAGCTAGCAATTCACAAGCGTAACTAACGTATAAAGCCTGCCATTTATTTTCGCATAAATGGCAGGTTTTTTTGTGTTTGGGGTATGTAAGGTGGGTACTGTGTTTACGTACAGTTTAGTGAGGTTTTCGCTAAAACCATACTATATAGAAATATTCTGCATTTTGTCATTCAATGAGCTTATCTATGTTTTAAGTCACTGAAATACTGTGATTAATCATGGTAGAGTGCCGTGCATAAGAAACTAGATAGAAAAATTCTATATTTAAATGCAGAATTATTCTGTCTAATATAGCTGTTGAACTAAGCCGCTTCGCGGAGG
>NZ_JBFSUD010000135.1:0-6626 GCF_041467175.1 Vibrio sp. 10N.247.310.24 | reverse complement strand
AGAAGCTGCTTAGTAAACAAGCGAATGATGACAACTACCTTGAAAAACGCCGCCTTACTCGGCTATAGTGCTAGAACGGTCATTGCTAATCTAGTTGATAAACAAGACAGGCTCAGTCAGTGGTGTCGAGGTGTGTTGGAACGACGAGGAATGAACCGAGTTATTGTCGCTCTTGCAGCAAAGAATGCTCGAACTATCTGGTCGCTATTACACACCCAAACGGAGCAAAATTTAAGTTATATGGATTACAATTTCTAGGCGAGAAAGTCTGCGTTTGAATGCGCCACAGACAACGAGTTAACTTGTTTTTGGACAAAACCTTGCCAGTACTTTTGCTAAATTAGAAAACCATCAATAACTAGGGGTATGTCAAATCTACTTGTGAAGAGCTAGTGCGATGAGTAGCATCGCACTAGCAAAAGTATTGGTTTAGGTGCGTATTAAGTGCCGTTATGTAAAATATGACGTTCCACACTCTAAATGTGAATGACTTAATGGTGGGTACTCTCTCAATAGCTTTGATCTTACTTCTTGAAAGTGACTCTGATTAGCCGACAACCAACTGCTCACATATTCATTAAATCTTATGTGCCTTTCTGGATTGGCGTTAACAGAACGTTGAAAGTGGCAACTAATAACAATCATTGCCCCTTCATATCTTTCTTCAGATGAGTGATTTGAGTTGTTGTATTTACTCCAGCCATTTCTTTTTTCATTTTCTAATCTTTCATATTCGCTCATATACCCTCATATAAAGTTTATTATCAATGAGAACCATCACAATTCAATGTTTGATATGCACGCTTAAAACCATCTAATGAATACCATACATTTAGATAATCAGATGATTTACCAATATAAGTTTTCACCTCAAACCCCATAGCATCTTCACCATTTAACTTGTTGAGATCAGAGTTGGTAAAAACGTATATATGACGATACCTCTCACTTCCTGATACCACATCAAAATATGAAAATTTTGGTTTCGCCAGTTTATTACCAAAAAAATCATTTACATGATAAGACGTAACTTTGGTTTCATACCTACCTGGTTCATAAGCTAAATATGGCTCAATCGTTAACTGAGTAGCTTTCGCAGAACCAGCATTACACTCCATAACAACTTTGATATTTTTATATAGAGAGTAAGACTCAGCATTTTTTACATTACCAGAGCCTTCCCAGTTATTAACTTTCCAATCCGCATGAGCTAATGATGATAGAGTTACAAATAACAAAAAAATTAATATTTTCATGGAGATATGCCTTAATTTTGAAATCCAATTATCTCAAACCAAAAAGCCAAGATCAAATTTGACGCTAATCTTGGTCTCAGACCAAAAATGTCACTATCTGCATCAAAAGTCTGTTCTGTCCTGTCCTGTAGTCATTATTCCTATTATGGTAAATGCGCGAGTTTGCTATCAGAAACAGCCCTCAAACGCTCTTAGCGAAGTTTTTAGACACTTGATCAAGGCGATATTACTTCCATAACGCCTTGTAAGTTTGTGACGCTTTCAAAGCGATTGACTGGGCAAAAATTAGCAAATTCATTTGAGCTAAGAACTGCACTCTGCCCCCCATTTTTTTGTTCTTTGTGAGCTTTGGGTGTCAGATTAGTTCTATTTGGTCAAAATCCACTCGCATTTGAATGTAGACTTTTTGGCGAAACCAATTTTTGGGGCAGAAACTTTTTTGAGTAGTCGCACTAAAGGGCTCTTATCCCGAAGCAACTTAGATAACTTTATTCTAGCCCAATGAAACAAGACGCCTCCAACTCAAACCCCTTCTCTAAAAGGGCATAAAGCCAGCAGCATTCGCTGCTGGCTCATGTCATTGCTACTATCTGCTCTCAATCCATTCATCCAACTCATGCTCAACCCATGCTGAGGCTCGCTCTCCAAGCGAGACATTGCGTGGGAACTCCCCGTTAGCCATCATTTTGTAGATGGTCGACTTACTTAACTGCACTCTTTCTATCACTTCTTTTAAACGAACTAATCTCATGAAGTTCTTCCTCTATGGTTATCACTCATGAGATAGAGTTGAAGTGTAAAAATTTCCCTAACCTAATATCAGCCTGTAGATATAGGACATCCCGTTATTGGTTTACCTTCCAGCCCGTAACATCAATCATACTTGTGCTGGTGGCCTCGCGGATTATGGTTGTCTTTTCTTTGACCTTTTTTCTCTCGGCTTTCTCGGCTGCCTTCCTTTCTTTTTAGATTTACTGACAAATGAACCTATCGTGCTTTGAACGTCAATATCATGATTTGTGCTGAGTTTGGCTTGTCTGCTTAGTACGAAGAACAAGCAGCGGTGTTGGTGGTCAAAATCCTCATGGTCTTTATTGAGTTCAATCAGGGGTTGAGTAAGAAAGGAGCAAAGTTCACTGATGTCGTATTGGCTTGTCTGTGTGGTCGTTGCCCACGTTCGCGTAATGTCTTTCGTCAGTTTTTTTCTGATTTGGTATTCATTTGCCATCGGTTGGTAGGAAGCTGCATCTAAAAACATCGTGAAGCGGTAGCTGATTGCGCCAGTGTCAGATATTTCCTTTTTCCATATCACGCTAATCTTATCCTTCTGTCTGTAATGGCAGAATCGATAAAACCACTGATTAAATAACGTCTTGGCTTGATGGTTGTACTTTCTGGGTATGCCTAGCCGAAACCGAAATACATAACTGTGACCAAAACGACTTAAGACACTTCGATAAGCAAAATAGAGTTTTTCTATCAGTGGCAGCGAAAGCCCCCCATCCACCGTATCGATTTGGTACTCACGGAAACATTCATTCTCAATCGTATTATCGACCATAACGTTTCTCCTGCTTTGCTTTCAACTCAGCCTGCTTGATTAACTTCTCATCTCGCTCTTGTATCTTTTCTAGTATCCAATTTTGGATATCTTGATATCGCCAACCAATGGCTCTTGCGCCTAGGGACACGGATTGAGGAAAAGTATTTTCCTCCATAAAGCTGTATATCGACGCTCTGGAAAGACCGCTGATATGAATCACTTCTTTAAGTCTTATCAAGCGATTCGGGTGTTCAGTGTTTGAATGGTTTGGGTTCATGGTTATTGCCTTTGTTGGTATCACTCAAACAAAGACGCAGGTCTGTATTTTTTATCTCAACAAGTCTCAGTCGGTCTCATAGTGGATTTGGATTCGATTGAAGAATTATTCACATCTATATCATTCCCTTGAGCACTGCATTTATTGATACAAGGAGAAGATATGGAAACGCTATATACTTTCAGCGCTCCCGTTACGGAGCACCAGATATTAGAGAAAGCCGTCGAGATCTTAGAGAGTCGATTGGTCAGCGGGGATGCCTTTACACGTCCGAATGACACGAAAGCCTTTCTACGCTGCAAGCTAGGAGAATATGAGAGAGAAGTCTTTGGGGTAATGTTACTCAACAACCAACATCAGTTGATTGAATTCAATGAGTTGTTCTTTGGCACGGTGGACAGTGCTTCAGTGTATCCACGAGAAGTGGTGAAGCTGGTACTTGAGAGAAACGCCTCAGCAGTGATTTTTGCTCATAACCATCCATCGGGTGACTCCAACCCATCACAAGCTGATAGACGCATTACAGAGCGTTTAAAGGATGCTTTAGCACTGGTTGATGTGCGAGTACTCGACCACATTGTGGTGGGCAGTGATTGTGTCTCTTTTGCTGAGAGAGGTTGGCTATGAATCGTAGTATCAAACGTAATTTCAAACTCGACTTGTTCCACCAGCTTGTCGAGCTATTGATTGAGCAATATGACATCCCCACCGAAACAAAACGAGTGGCGCTTAATCTCAAGGTCGCAAGCTTCTATCGCAACCGAAGCGGGATACAACCGATTGAGGTACAGCTTGAACGAGCTAACACTAATGAGCCTTGGGAAGTGCGATTCATCGCTTCTTTTGATTACCCGACACCAGAAGCTGAGAGTGTTGATGTGGCTTTGTATTTCAACTTCAAGCATCAATGGTTCTACCAACCTGACATCCAACGATGTGAGCTCAATCGGCCTGAGGTGCAGTCGCTCTTCATTAGCTGGCTTAAGGCGTTCACCAATCACCTAAAGGCATCACAGTTCGATACACAGACGTTAACGGTCGTCAGTCAATTCTAGTCGTTGTCACTTCAAGCATCCCCCACCACATTCGATTCAAATCAAACTCAGGTACATATCATTGACCTGACCAAAACGATTGAAAGGAAAACCTATGAAATCTCAAACATTAACAATCACAGCGCCATACTCACCAGTCTCTCAGAAGCTTAAGAGTTTGTTGAAAAGCAAGATGGAGACATTCTGGAAACAGAACCCAACCAAGAAGGACGGTGAAAGCCTCACCATTAACTTTCGAGATACCACTTACAGTGCTGAAGCGGGAGGGTATCATCCTGTCGAAATCATGTTACTGAAAGAAGATGAGAGTCAGTATCAAATCCAATATCTCACTGACTTCGCTTACCAAGGCAACATCTACCCAGAACTTGAGCGTAATGTCGATTTTGATGTCGCTAACGGACAAGCGCTCATTGCCCCTATGGGATGGCAAAGCTGTCACAACCAAGCCATTGTGGAGTTCTACTCTCTCTGGGAAGGTAACTTTCTCGCTTACTTACAAATGGGAGCCTATGACGAGATTAAAATATCGATGAGCTAAAGACGCTATCGGCCAGATAGTGACGTACCCATCGCTAGGATGATTGCCATTCTATCAATCAGCCACCAGCAGTGACCTAACAATGACAACAAGGGATAAAGCCAGTACCACAGAGCAATTATCATTGGTGTTTGAGTTGTATCGACGCATACCACAAGGTCGAAAGGTGACGGCTAAGCAGCTTCAGGCTGAGTTAGCCGATGCAGGAATGTACCGAGGCATCAGAAGCGTACAGCGTAATCTTGATGTCATTGTCGATTATTTTGATGTCGACAAAGACACTCGAAGTAAACCTTTCGGTTACAGTCGCGGAATGTACAGCCAACCAACCTTAAGCGCTAGGGATCTTGTCTTACTACAGCTTGCTAAAGCAACCCTTAGTCAGCAACTTCCATCATCCTTAGAGTACGCCATTGATTTTACATTCAGCCTGTTACGAGCTCAGCCACGCTCCTACACAGGAATGAAACCACCACAAGGAGACACAAGCAAAGCACATGCTGCGATAGATGAACTAAACGCACCCGACCTGCTAGGGGAGTTTTTCGAACCCATTTCAGTGGCACTGGTTCATCAAAAGCAAATCACGCTTACCCTTAAATCCGGTGAGCAGATAGAGCAAGTTTCACCTGTTGGTATTACGACCACCACAAGTGAGCTTTATCTCGTCTACCAAAACACATTCAACGATTACGACGACCTTCCTTTAACCTGTATTGCTAAGCTGAAAGTACTGACCTTCTACTTTGATTACCCGTCAGATTTTCACTTACAACAATATCAACTCAAGTCAGAGCCTCAGCGTTCGGCTCTACAAACAACCAATATCACTCAGTTGATTGCATCGGACAGATAGTGACGCAAGCAGTGATACCTTACTTCTGTTTCACAAATTCAATGGAACCTACAGGGCACTTACTCCCTTTCATGTTCCATTGAGCCATAGCGCAATCAAAGTAAAGTATGGGGCACTAATCTTACATCAACTCCATTAGGTTAGTGTGCAAGGCAGAACTGTGCTTTATGAGTGGCTGCGCCATCAACCGTCTTTAGCTAAGACGAGCAGTGTTAAGGGGGACGGCCGCCCCCTTAGTATGGCCTAGTCGAAACAACCTCATCTGAGACGCATATTATTAAAGAAAACCCTGTTTTTCGACCATTTGCGTTTACCCCACCAGTCGTCACTTCGTTGAGTTTTACCTAATTAATACACACATCTCAATTGGAGAATCATCATGAAATCAATCATTACTAAAGTTATCACACTAGCCGCTTTAACCCTTTCAATGAACGTAAGTGCTGCCAGTGCTATTGATGCACTCAGTGTCGAATCGATTAAAGCCACCCTGACACCTGAGCAGATCCAACAATCTCTCAATCACTGGAAACAGAATGAACTGAAGCAGCTCGAATCACGCGCACAGGCCATCTCAGATAGAGCACCTATTGAAGCAAGACGAGAGCTAGTGGAATCTCAAATCGAACAAGAATACAAACAGACAGCGAAAGCCTTAGGCTTGTAGTCTGTTGATTATCAGAAAGGAGCATGACGCTCCTTTTTTGTCTTAGTATCGTAAGTAGGGACTAACTCTTCTCTCTGGGGGAACGTAGTGAGGACTTTTCTTCATTTCAGCTTGCTCTCGTTTGAAGTTGCTCTGACTAACTTTTTTCATTAAGAACTCATCCACCAACGACTCCTCCCATCCGACAGCACGAGAAGATAGTTGGATACTCGCAGGAAACTCACCAGCAGCAATTAAACGATATAACGTTGCCTTGCTCAACCCTGTTTTATCAAGTACTTCACGCATTCGAATCAATCTCATCATGACCTCTGTATCTTGTTGTTGTAAAAGTAATGACTTCCTTGGATGCCAAGATATCTAGCCCCATAGGGAATGATCCGCACCAGCAGTTTTGGACACTGAGTTAAGTGAGTACAATCACTAATGAG
>NZ_JBFSUD010000134.1:0-6933 GCF_041467175.1 Vibrio sp. 10N.247.310.24 | reverse complement strand
CTGATCAGATCGTAGGTTCTTGATTTAGTTCCATTGAATTACGCAACAAAGCCGATCAAGACGGCAAAGTTGTTGGCAATTTTTTGTTTGAGTATTATCGCTCGCTACGGCTGAACAAAAATTTTGAATACAGTCATGTTTTAGTGAAATTTCCTAGAGGTAAGACTGTAAATGCCAGTGCGTTATTTTCGAAAGAGCATCAATTAAAGCAATCGCTTGTCATGAAATATGGCGTGATTCTCTCGCTATTTATATTGGCGAGCGCAATATCGTTAGTTTATGTTTATTATGTTTGGCCGATAAAGCGATCTAAAACACTATTTATGACGTGCTATATAGTGTTGTTTTCTATGTTTTATATTTACAAGTTTGGGTTTTTATGGGATGGGTATGATGATAAAGGAACCTACGTTATAAATTTTTTTAGAAGCGACTACTGGTTCGTTTCTTATTCTTTATCTTTAGTTTGTGTGTATTTAATGCTTGTTTTTTCAAGTTGCGATAGAATAAATACAAAGCACTTACTGATTTGTTCTTCATTTGTGTTTCTACAGTTCTTTTCAGTTTATATAAACTTTGACGTCATTGTTGGGTTTTTAATTAGCACTATCCTTGCAGCCGTTGTTATAGCATTTTGTTTGATATCAAAAGAAGTTAATAATAAAGTTCAAATAATAATTAGCTATCTTTCGTGTTTTATTATGTCTGTGGTGGTTCTTGAATCATCAATGACTATTTCATTCATACCTGAGTATTATTATTTAATACAGGCGCTATTCTACTTGTCTCATGCTTCTTTTGTATTAGCATGTGTTTACGATCTTGGAGAATTAAGAGTTATTAATTTGGGCGATTATAAGAAATTGTTGTCTAATTCTGATAAAGATTTCATGACAGGGTTGTATAATCGAAAATCCATAGAATATAAAAAGGTCATTGAGAGTTCTCGGTGTTATTATTATATTGATGCAAATCAATTGAAGTTTCTCAATGATAGTCAAGGTCACCATGTAGGTGATCGAATGATAATAAATTTAGCTATGCGCTTCAAAAAAATAGCCGCACAAGGCATAGGGAAGGCGTATAGAGTCGGTGGCGATGAATTTGTATTAATTTGCCAAACGTCGGTTTCCAAGGAGTTACTTGAATATTTGTTGGAACAGAACCTCACCCAAGAAACAGAAAACGCTCTAAGCTTTAGTTTTGGCCGTTATCGAAGTGGTCCTAATGAATCTGTCGAAGATTGTATTTACAAAGCTGAATACTGTTGCCGTAAAGCAAAGTCAAACAATGAATCTTACCAAGACTGGCAGCAACAAGACGGGGTCATGCTCTATAGCTTACCGAATCTTAGAATAGAAGCAGTTGAATTACTTAACTCGGATAGGTTGCTTTGCTTTGCTCAAAAAATTCATTCTTTAAAGGGTGTTGCTTCGAGCTATGAGCTACTGTGTCGTTTAAAAATGGAAGACGAAGAGGGGCGTGAAAAAATCGTTTCTGCTGGTGAATTGCTCGATGTTGTAGCCTCTCATGGGCTTGAGAAGGAGCTCGATTCTCGTATGCTTACTTACGCAATTGGCTTACTTGAGCATTATTCAACTATTCAATTGTCATTAAACTTCTCAGTTAAAACCATTTTCGATATGAGTGTTATCGATCGTTTATGTCATCTACCCCCTTATATCCGTTCCCGTTTATGTGTTGAAGTGACTGAGCTTGTTTTTTATCGTGCAGATGAGAAGTTTCGAAAAATAGTAGAGCGACTACAACACCACCAGATAATAGTTGCCTTAGATGATTTTGGTTCAGGTTATTCATCGTATTCAATTTTATCTGAAGGCTGTTTCGATACGATCAAGCTTGATGGTTCGCTTGTTGAAAATATTAACAGTTCTGATTTTAAGAAAAAAATGGTGCACTCATTAGTTGAGTTGGCAGAAATGAGCCAAACTAAAGTGGTTGCAGAACGTGTTGAAACAATTGAAGAGTTAAGAACTTTAGAAACGCTAGGTATTGACTTTATTCAAGGCTTTTATATTCATAAGCCAACTTTAGCCATTGAGCTTTTTGATAATATGGCTAAAGAGGCGCGGGAATCAGAAAAAGCTGAGCGCAATCTAATTTGTGGTTTAACAAGTTAACTCATGTGTGGTCATTAGAATGTGAATAAAAGGAGTATCGATACTCCTTTTATTAATTCTGTTGATTATTGGGATTCTATTGCTTCAGTTCATCTTCGAATATCTTGTCTCTCATTTTCCAAAAGCGCCCGACTTTACGTGCAATGACGAATTGAGGTGGGCGGAATCGATGTTGGTGAGCGACCACTTTCGTTGGTGAAGCTTCTTCAAACGGTCTGTGTCTGTCTGCAAGGTGAGGGCGAACAAACTGATCCTTAAAGTTCTGTTTCTGTTTCTTGGTGGTTAATGACCAAAACTCATGCACTTGTGCTTGGTTTTCTCCACGGTAAGTGACCTTAAGCTGCGACTTGCCTTTTTCGTCCTTGAGAACGTTAAGGTCCATTTCTAAACACTCAAACACCAACGCATCTTTGAGGTTTAACGCTTCCTTAAGCTTTTTATCTGGGTCGACCAAGGTGGCATCACACTCATGACAAATGCGCGCGGCAATGTCGTTGTCAGCGCCGCATTCACCACAATACTTAGCACGAAAACGATAGTTACAGTGCTCGCGTTCGCCCGTGTCTTCATCGGTAAAGTAGCCTTGGCATTTACGGCCAAAGTGTTCGAGTAAGAAGCCGTTGCTGTCTAGCTTGCCCCAGAAGTTATTATTGAAGCCGCAAGCAGGGCAGGGAATAGTGATGATTTCACTGTCTGAGTCAGGCTTTGGGTCTCCGACCTCTGGTTGGTAAAGGTCGTAACTGTTGCCCGCATAGTCGAGCACTAAACACTCTTTTTTACCCGGAGATAGGCGTAAGCCACGGCCAACGATTTGTTGGTACAAGCTAATAGATTCTGTTGGGCGCAAAATCGCGATTAAATCCACATGGGGCGCATCAAAACCTGTGGTTAATACCGACACGTTAACCAAGAACTTGATTTTACGTTCCTTGAAATCACTGATGATTTGGTCACGTTCGAGTGTCGGTGTGTCGCCGATTACAATTGAAGCTTCACCTTCGGGCAGTAAACCAAGGATCTCTTGTGCGTGTCGAACGGTGGCTGCAAATACCATGATGCCGAGTTTGTCTTTGGCCAGCTCAATAATTTGGTCGACAATTTGCGGGGTAGCACGCTTCGATTGCTCAATCACCATATCGAGTTCTGATTCTTTGTAGCGGCCTGTACTTGCAGGTTTTAGCTGTGAAAAGTCATAACTCAATACTGGCGCATCGATCATGCGTGCTGGTGTTAGAAAGCCTTCGTCCAACAAATAACGAATCGGCAGTTCGAAAATACAGTCTCTGAAAAATCTCGGCTCTTCAGAACGCACTTGGCCACGTGTGTGATATTGGTAAAGCCACCCCATACCAAGACGATAAGGCGTCGCGGTCAATCCAAGCACCTTGATGCCCGAATTATTCTCGCGCAAGTGAGTGATCACTTTTTGGTAGCTACTGGTCTTTTCATCGGGAACACGGTGGCATTCGTCGATAACCAATAATGAGAACTGATTGGAGAATGAGTCAAGGTTGCGAACCACGGATTGAACTGAAGCAAACACCACTTGTTGGTCTGTCTCTTTACGCCCTAAACCGGCAGAGAAAATTGAACCTTTTAGCCCATAACCTTCATACTTTTCATGGTTTTGCTCAACGAGCTCTTTTACGTGCGCAAGCACTAGAACACGACCTTTAGCGAGCCTTGCTAACTCTGCAATCACCAGGCTTTTTCCTGCGCCTGTAGGCAATACAAGAACAGCCGGTGTTTGGTGTTTTCTGAAGTAATGAATCACTGATTTTACTGAGTCAGCTTGGTACGGGCGGAGTGTATACATATCGTGTCTTGTAAAATGAAAAACAAATAGTGTGAAATAGCTCAACTAATTGAGCAAAGGTGACTATAATACCCGACTTAGATTAGTTGAGGTATTCATGCGTTTAGATAAATTTCTGTGCGATGCGTTAGGCGTCACTCGAAGAGAAGCAACACACTTATTAAAATCAAAAGCAGTGACAGTAAATGATGTCATTCAAAAAAGCGGCTCACTTAAGGTAACTGAAGAGTGCGTTGTGGAATGGCAAGGCAATGAACTGAATGTTCACGGCCCGCGTTACATCATGCTTTACAAGCCAGAAGGCTTTGTTTGTTCGCATGAAGATGGTTCAAATCGCACTGCGTTTGAATTACTCGATGAAATCAAAATGGACAAGCTGCACTTTGCAGGTCGTTTAGATGTTGATACAACGGGTCTTGTCTTAATGACAGACGACGGTAAGTGGTCTCACCGTATCACATCGCCAAAGCACAAGTGCGAGAAGATGTACCGAGTGTGGTTGGTTGAACCTGTTGAAGACGATTACGTTGAAAAGTTCAAAGAGGGCATCCAGCTTAAGAGCGAAGACGGCCTAACACTTCCAGCACACCTTGAAGTACGTGCAGAGCGTGAAGTGTTGCTAACGATTCACGAAGGCAAATACCACCAAGTAAAACGCATGTTTGCAGCACTTGGTAACAAGGTAGAAGCACTGCACCGTGAACGTATTGGTGAAATCGAGATGGACGAGTCTTTAGAGTTGGGTGAATACCGTTACCTAACACAAGAAGAAGTAGACTCTATCTGGAAGTAATCTTTTCTACCGTAGATGTGGCCGACCAAGGATAGCGTCGGCTGATTATTTTGACTGGTACTAGGACAGTTTCAGCCATTATTACTATATGTTCATGTATGTGTGCGCATATTCGTGTATCACTGTGCGTATTTGTGTATTGCTACGTGTATATTCGTATATTGCTGCGTGCATGCTCGTGTTCACATAGAACTTAGTACTTAGTCGGAGAGTTATGCAAACGTCTACCTCACAGACCCCAAGCTCACAACCACAAACGCCTCAGTTAGGTTGGATGCTATTTTTGGTTTTGGGCGCTATTGGTGCTTTGACACCACTCGCCATCGATATGTACCTACCTGCAATGCCAACGATCGCCAAAGATCTTGGTGTGACAGCAGGGGAAGTGCAAATCACACTTACCGCGTACACCGCAGGTTTCGCTTTAGGTCAGTTGTTACATGGTCCGTTAGCCGACAGTTATGGTCGCAAGCCAGTTCTACTGATTGGTGTGCTCTTCTTTGCGATAGCGTCTGTCGTGAGTGCAACCACTCATGGCATTGAAGCGTTAACGTTAGTTCGTACCGCTCAAGGTTTTGCAGGTGCGGCGGCGGCGGTCATTATCCAAGCGGTTGTGCGTGATATGTTCGACCGTGAAGATTTTGCAAGAACCATGTCGTTCGTTACCTTAGTGATGACGGTTGCGCCATTAATTGCCCCTATGATTGGTGGTTATTTGGCATTGTGGTTCGGCTGGCGTTCAATCTTTTGGGTGTTAGCTATTTTTGCAGTGATTGTGATTCTCGCGGTGATAATCAAAATCCCTGAAACTCTGCCTGTTGAAAATCGTCAACCATTACGCTTTAAAACCACGATTCGTAATTACGCTCGTTTATGTAAAAACTCGACCGCTATGGGCCTAATTTTCTCGGGTGCGTTCTCGTTCTCTGGGATGTTTGCATTCTTAACCGCAGGCTCTTTTGTCTACATTGATGTCTATGGAGTACGTCCTGACCTGTTTGGTTACCTGTTTGGTCTGAACATCGTTGCGATGATTCTGATGACGACAATTAATGGTCGAATTGTTAAGAAGGTTGGCTCTCATACCATGCTGAGAGCCGCGCTGGTCATTCAATTATTAGCTGGCGTCGGTTTACTGGTTGGTTGGTTATTGGATCTCGGGCTTTGGGGTATTGTGCCGTTTGTGATGCTATTTATTGGCACCATTTCTACTATCGGCAGTAACTCTATGGGTCTATTGCTCAGTGGTTATCCAAACATGGCCGGTACGGCTTCATCGCTTGCGGGAACATTAAGATTTGGTACTGGTTCTGTCGTTGGAGCTATCGTTGCGATGCTGCCAAGTGACAGTGCTGGGTCTATGGCTATGGTAATGGCTGCGTGTGCAGTAATGTCAGCGTTACTATATTGGACATTAGGAAAGAAGGCATAATGTCAAAATACTATATTGAAATTCAGAAGTTAGTGAATGATGCATTAGGCGAGCTTTACGCTCTGCACAAAGCAGGCAAAGCGATTGATGCGCCTATTGCGAACAACCTTTATTTAGTTCGTTGGGTAACGAAGGCGATTAAGGCTCAGTCTTATGATCGTGTGATTGTGCCTGACTTGGTTCGCTGGCAGAAACAGGGCCGTTCAAAGGGCAATAACTCTGATTTAACTTTTACCTTTAAACGTATTTCTGCGTTTTACGGACGTTTTTTCCCTGAAGGCGAAGAGCCTAAAGCGCTAAAAGACAGTGATGTTGAAGCGTTCATGGACAAAATGTACGAGATGGGTTGGAGTGTATCAAGTGAAGACGAGCTAACGACTGGCGGCAAGATTCAATTCTTCACCGATGGTGAGCACTCTTTTGCTTTGTGTGGCAAACAGTGTGACGACTCTTTCGACGGTGAGCTGATGGTTAAGCCAATGAACTGGTTTGTTCGTGGTAATCACGCCGAGTTCATTCAAGCAGCGATGGAAGCGGGCTTTATGCTTCACAAAGTGACGGACTATAAGTCTGCGGTGAAGTATCACGGTGAATACATCGTTTACCCTGCTAACCAAGGCAACCAGCTAGCTGAGATCCCAATTAGCGTTATTGGTTAATCTCGTGACAGTTAAAAATATAAAGACCGCCTAAATGGCTAACACTGATCATTTAAGCATTTTCCTGATCAGTTGAACGATCCTACAGATGG
>NZ_JBFSUD010000133.1:0-7173 GCF_041467175.1 Vibrio sp. 10N.247.310.24 | reverse complement strand
TATTCAAGGCAAGTTATTGGTTGGTCTATGGATACGAGAATGACGGCCTCACTGGCCTGTGATGCCTTATCGATGGCTTTATTCCGTCGAGGGTTCCCTGAGCAGGTTATAACTCATAGCGATCGAGGTAGTCAGTACTGTTCGAAAGGCTATCGAGACCTCATAAGTAATTATAATTTAAAACAAAGTATGAGTAGAAAAGGAAACTGTTGGGACAACGCATGTGTTGAGAGCTTCTTCCATTCAATGAAAGTTGAAGCAAACTGGACTTGAACCCTCTTGTTTTACAAAAGGATAATGCATGTTTTTATTGTGTTCTCGGGTTACATTTAGCAGGGGAAATGCCCCATCCTAAATCCTCTGTGAGCATTGCTCTGGCAGACTTTTGGGACAAAGGTCGTTTAGTCAACCGAGAAGAATTTCATCCTAGTTGCTAGCACGTAATGATGAACTCCCGTTTAGACTATTATGTATATTTCCTAACAGACTTGTAGCGGTTAACAGTCATTCAACAGCTTTTCTTGTACTGCTAGTGCCATTTGTTTGATAGCAGATCCTTCCAAACCAAGACTATTACGATTCAGATTCGCATCGCTCATATTTTGAATGTGTGATAACCAAGCTCGATAATGGTTCTTGGAGTTGTTTATCGTGCTAATACGTGAGTTTTGCGTTTTGATTGAAGCCCAGTTTCTATGCCTAGTACCAACATGCAAGTGGTAAAGATACGACACAAAAAAGGTTGCACCAATGGTGGTGAGTTTATCGCCACCATCAAATGAAAATGTATGTCGTTCAGATCCCTTGCTTGGCATTCAATTTACCCTAATGTATTTTCCTTAGAACACGTTAAGGTTAGTCATTAGTAAAAATAGGTCAACCTAGCGATGAGGTTTTGCTAACGTCTCTAGTTCAAAATCACTTGGGGGCAAAGCTTGTTAGAAAAACATGGCATAGAGGAAGTTGTAATAGCTTCCATCCATTATCTGTCAATCAACATTATCGCGCTCACCAATCCTATCTAACACCCAATCTGTCACCTCTTCGTCTACCCATGCCACCGAACGACAACCTAGTGGCACGGCTTTTGGAAACCCACCTCGCTCATGTACTTGTAGATGGTAGAGCGTACGAGGCTGGTTAAGGTTATTACTTCTTTTAGTTTGATTAATCTCATGATGAATTCCGGTTAGTTCAACTCATGAGATAACGAGAATGTGCATTTAATTACTCCACTACGTAAATCACCACACTCCAACTTTTTTCAACCACACATTACCTTTCTGAAGCCAACTAGTCGCAGGCTTCCATTCATGCTCATTTCTTAAATCAAACTAAGCAGGAGGCACTTATGCCGTTTGTTTTCATTGCTGGCTTTATCGTTGGCGCAGGTTTGTACCACATCAACAAGGAGGCGAATGGTGAATCCCCACCAACCGACTAAGGCGCTAATCAAATTGTTCATCTATGGCGTAGTGAGTGGTTACAACTGGGCTAAACGACAAGATAAACAGCGCCCATAACCTAAAGCGGCTCAACGTAGTTGGGCTGCTTCTATGGGGAAGGATTCCATTATTTTTTAGCCACATATTACTTGGATGCACATACCTTTAACGCACAAGAAGGAAAGTACATGCATTCAAATCAATACACGCCAAATGAACCTACAGAGCTTCGTCAAATCCTAGAGACCGCCGCGACCATGCTCGCAGCGAAGTATGCTCGGGCAGGGTCATTCACCAGTCCAGAAAACACTAAGCAATATCTACAGATGAAACTGGCGCATTACGACAGAGAAGTGTTTGCCGTGATGTTTCTTGATAATCAAAACCAACTGATTGAATACAAGGAGATGTTCTTTGGCACCATTGATGCCGCTAGCGTCTATCCAAGAGAAGTCGTCAAAGAAGGATTAATGTTGAACTCGGCGGCGGTGATCTTTGGTCATAATCATCCATCTGGCTTGCCTGAGCCATCACAAGCTGACCGGAGGATCACTCAACGTCTGTCTGATGCATTAGCATTGGTTGATATCCGAGTATTGGACCATGTCGTCGTAGGTGAGCAATGCGTGTCTTTTGCTGAGCGAGGTTTGTTATGAGCCAAACCACACCGCATCGACTGCTGGTGGAATATCTCAACGCACTTGTTGAGCAATTAAACATTCCAACCTTTGCTACACGTATCGCCCTTAACTTTCGAGTGTCGAGCTACTACCAAGATCGTAGTGGTTTTCATCCTGTCGAGATCCAACTCAACAGATCGATAAACCAATCAAACGACAATCATTGGAGCATCGTCTTTGTCACTAGCTTTGCTTATCCAGACGAGCAAACCGAAAAGATGGAGATGGAGCTCTACTTCAATTTCCTACGTGGATGGTTCTATCAACCGGACATTGAACGCTGTGAACTCCACCAGCCACAAGTAACCAGTCTATATCAAAGCTATGAAAAGTCTTTCCTCAAGCAAATTCAACAAGGATCCTTTGACGATATCCAAGCAATACTCGTCAATATAGACACGCCCACGGAATCATCAATCCCATAACCACTAACCAAGGAGGCATACCATGCCAGTCTCAACCAAATTTCAAACGATGCAGTTTCACCCTTGTGTGCTGCCTATCTCAACTCACTTTTACAACGTAATCACTAAACAAGTTCAACAAGGTAATGGGGATAACGACTCTGATTTATTAACCGTTAACTTTCGAGACACAAGTTATAGCGCTGAAGCTGGTGGGTATCATCCAGTAGAAATCATGATCCGCAATGAAGGCAATAAGTGGCGACTCTGTTACATCACCGACTTTGCCTATTCTGGAGGCGTCTATCCAGAACTAGCCATTGAGCTCGATTTCAATATTGAGAGCAACATATTCAGACAGATGTCTCTGGCACCTTGCGCTTTAGCACATCGAGAAGTGAAATCTTTCTATCGAACATGGGAAGGTAACTTTTTGGAGTATTTATCTGATGGTGTGTTTGACCAAATCAAAGTCACCAAGAGCTGAAAAGCATTCAAGTTCCCATTTTAGCAATTTGGGAACTTGACATCCCTTATGGAACAAGGCTTTTAGTTTCTGGCCTGCTTTGAAGTTCCTCTAATCATCATTTTCATCGAAAAAAGGAAGCTGCGTTATGGCAGAAGTTCAAGCGGTGAAAAACCGCGACACTATCCAGCTCATCGGCCACTTATTAGAAATACGGCATAGTAAGCAAATGTCAGATATCTGGAATGTGGGTATTAATCTCGCTTTACGGATTTCTGATTTGTTGGCGATTAAGTTTAGCGACATAGAAGAAGACCGTTTAACCATCCGTGAATCTAAAACGGGCAAAATGGCCCAGATTGCATTAAACCCGAGAAGCTTAGAAATCATCCTCCGCATTAAAAAGGAGAATCCACACCACATCTACTTGTTCCAATCTTACCGAAACCAACAAGCGATAAACAAAGCTGCCAACCCATTGAGTCGTCGATCTGTTAGCCAAGCGTTTTCATCAATTGGTGAAGAGATTAGTTTTCCGTTGGGGACTCACTCAATGCGAAAGACCAGAGGCTACCACTTATACAAAAGCACCAAAGATATTGCACGAGTGATGCGAATGCTTCGCCATAGCTCCGAAGGTGTCACGCTGCGCTACATTGGCGTGACACAAGATGACATTGATAATGACTTTAGGGAGTTAGTATTATGAACAACGAAATGAATAATATTAAGCAACCACCAACTGCGAGTCGCCTTATGCGATTAAAAGAGGTGATTCAGATTACGGGTATATCACGGTCTTCACTTTACAAGTATCTCAACGAAGGGAAATTTCCGCCCCCCGTATCATTAGGCGCTCGCTCTGTTGCTTGGGTAGATCATGAAATTCAAGCGTGGATAACAACCAAAATGAAACAACGAAACAATAAAGCAATCCAATGTCTATAGTTTGACTTCCCAAAGAGGTTATTTGACACCTCTTTTTTTGCACTAACTCATATATATACCATAAATACTCTACAGAAAGTTAACTCTTACTCGTCCCGTAAAAACGCACCCTAGCATTACCACCATAAGGCTTTGTTTTTAACTTCGCCAAATAACTTAACCTAAACATTACAGCATAAAATGTGTCATAAAATGAGGAGGAGTTCTTATTTAATTCATATACTGGATTTTTCTTTGGAATATGAACCAACCCCTTCACATCATTCACTTTACATTTTATTGCACTCGCCCAAGCCTCTGAAATACGATTAATGGTATTATTTCTAGTACTACCAATCTTTCCAAACCCTTTATACACATTGTAATTTAGAACTAGAGCGACATGGTAATGCCAACCTTCGTTACCACTCAACTCTTTTACCCATACGTAGTTAATGTTGCAATTAACTTTACGATTCCTATTTTTACTTTTTCTTCTTAAGTCATATTTGATTTTAAAACGAAGAGAATCAAAAAACTTCGATATTATCTCAGTAGGTCCTGAGTAACCTTTAGGAAACTTCAGCTCAAAGCGCATAACAAGAAGACGGTTATGATCAGACAAAGATTTAGCCATCATTAGTTCATTCGCCATTAATATTCTTTGTATTAATGGACCATGTTTAAATATCACACGGTAACCATTGAACACTCCTGTTTTAATTAAATTCATTTCAACTTAACACCTATTATTTAAAACAAGCAATAACAATATCTACTTCACTTCATTCTTAAGGAATGAATAATAAGAAATTCATAATAACAAAAGATATATATATTACTATAACCGACAAGAAATCTGGCTTAACCAACAGTTAAACTAGGGAATAGATAGATACCTATTTATTGTTTTGAGGTTTAACCCAGTGGTTTTTGCTAACTTATTACTCTGGACTTATGCATAAAACCCCCTACTTACATTTCTATATTTTTCACTTATTAACCCGGCATTATTACGTTGATAATTAAGCAAGATAATGTAAATCAAATATAAGGCTTCAATCCCAAATCAAGAATAAGTTTAGCCTCATCATGTTGATAGTTAGGAAAGAGATCGACGACCCTTGTCTTTGGTTTAATCATAATTTCACTTAACATATAATTGGGTTTTAGATACTCTAATGCTTGTTCTAGGTTTTTTTTGTTTCTTGTCCCATATGGCCCAAATTGAAAAATATCATTTCGCTTAATATATCTAATGCCTGAATTTGAAAGCGTTAGAAACCATTGTATTAAATTCTGGGCATCTACTGCACACTTCGGAGGGGCAGAAAACACTTTCACAAATTGACCAGAAAAATAGCTCATTAAATTAATTGACTCTAGGAGTGTTTCCGCAGAAATTTCATCATTTAAGTCACCATTAAAGCAATGAATTAAAGCCGCTAACCTAGCTATATTTTCTGGTAACTTTGAGGCATGATCTGCAACTTGCTGAAAGATACCGTTAGGTCTCATCTTTACTTCAATATCGTTGTAAACATCCTGCCATATTTTTTTAGCTTCATTGGAGAATCGAACGATTTTTCTATTGGTGTAATCAGAAATATCTTGGGATTCCGATAGCCAATGATAAAGCTTATCGTTAAAAGCCTGTATACCGGCTCGTGAGTAACCTATCCCTGTAGACTGTCTAAAGCCGATATTGGATGATGGCGCACAAACAAGAAGACGAGCCAAGAATCCGTTACCACGCACACTATCCTTTGATTTTTTTATAAAGCGATCTAGCGCACTTGATTGAGTCATTATATGAACGGTTAACCGAGCGCTTTCTACCGTATATGATCCTGTTGTTTTCCTATTGACAGTAACATCATCACCACTCCAAATTGCATTTAGGCTAGCCGTTTGTGCCATCGCTCGGCTGTTAAGTAATACTCCCCCTTCACTAGACCCAAGAAAAGCATTTGGTACATTCTCACTGAGACCACTCAGCAATGCTTCAATAGTACTATCTTCATATGAGAGCAAATCGAGTTTTGGTTTAATTGGTTTTTTTTCTTCGAGTTCGAGTAACTGGTTTGCCATTGACTCACATTCAAGTTCATCATCTAAATTGACTAACTTTTTTATACGAGCGACTTTTTTTTCATGCAACTCAAGTTGAATTTGGTACTCCCTAAACTGTGTTTGATAGCATTCGATATTTTCTTTCTGAAACGATTTGATTCCTTTTGTGAATAGATTCTCTACCGATGATTTACGCTCTCCTGATTCTGCAATCGTTAACCCCATTAGTGAAACAGGGCTTACTTTTCCCGTGGGTATTTCTACATCGATAACGCCTTGCAATGCGAGTGAAACGGAACTAATAGCGGTCATATAGATCATCGAATCAGGCGCTTGCGTGATAAGTTTAGCCTCCATATAGGCTTTAGTGATTAATGATGACGGAGATACTAAGGGAAAGACCTCCGACGACGTTGGAAATTGATATAACATGCACACTCCTATCGATAACGACATAAAATGATCAAATATTGATAACCGCCTCTCTAATCACGCCCTGCGATAGAGTTATTTCTCATCAAATTTAACCAAGTTTGCATATCCCCCATCAACCAACCTACCGCTCTTGCGCCTAGTTTGATTTTCTGAGGAAATGAAGGGTCAAAACGTTTTGATGAAGGGTTTTGTTTGTCATAGATAGTCGACCGAGAAAGGCCCGTCATTAACATGACATCCTTAAGTCGAAGAATTTGGTTTGAACGAAGTTCTGAGTGAGTAGATAACATTTAAAGCTCCTTAGTTGATTTAAGGTGCCATTAAACATTAAAGGACAAAGTTACAAAAAGGAGTTGAGTTGATTTTTCGGCATAAAAGCTCACCCCAGCCCTTTATACAAAAGGGCTACGACTCTTTTACTATTTTAATTTTTTGTACTTATCTGGCCTGATAATTAATTCTATTGCATGAATATATGTGTCATTTGTATCAAGAACTTCATGTAGTTCATCTAAAACATTCCTGGCTATTTCTTGTACATTTTTCTTGCTCAGCTTAGTATCTGATAGCCAGTGGTGGCTATAAACTTCTTTGACAAGATTGAAGTTTTTACCTGTTTTGTCTTTAATCAGAAAAGCTCCCGCTTCACGCTCTCCCTTTTTTTTAAAGCTCTTAAAATTGCGAAATAGCGGTGTTTTTCAAGGTAGTTGTCATCATTTGCTTGCTTATTAAGCAGCTTCTCT
>NZ_JBFSUD010000132.1:0-7283 GCF_041467175.1 Vibrio sp. 10N.247.310.24 | reverse complement strand
ATGCCCCAAGATAATGCCGGTATGGTGAAATTGGTATACACGACGGATTCAAAATCCGTTGCCTTCGGGCGTGGCGGTTCAAGTCCGCCTACCGGTACCATATTTAAATGATAAAGCCTCGACGAAAGTCGGGGCTTTGTTATTTCTGAATCCCCAAAAAGAAAAAAAGCGCGAGGGGTATGCCTCGCGCAAACTACTACATGGTGATAGTAGGAACAGTCTATAGAGCTGTGAACAAGGTTTTCTGTGTATTTGGAGTCCACTCGGCTTGTGATACATGTGGTACGTTTACTAGGTAACGTAAACCTTGATATGTCACTACATCACTTTCCTCATAAGCAACGTTTAGCGTCCAATTGGTTGCTGGGTCGGCATTAGTCCAAAGGCTAGAGGTTGAAGATGGCGCCCAGTCTTGTTGTGCAACGTGTGTCGTTACGGCTTTGTAAACGGTGCCTGAGTGAGTGACGTAATCGCCAGCTGCGTAAGCGCTGCCAACTTGCCAAACCGGAGTGTAGTTATCCATGGTGTCGAAGACATATCCTGCTTCTTGAGCTATTTGAATGAACTTAGCTAACTTAGGTAAATTTTTGGTTGCTCCCATACCTCGTTTACCATCTTCAAATAAGAATTCATGCGTTAACACTATCACTTTGTCTGCGTGTAACGGCGTACCACAAGGAAATTCTTGTGCTTTGGAGTTGATAGGATTAATGGTAGTTGGTGCACAACTATTAAGTGCTGCATTAACATAGGTAAGGAATGGTTTTGCTTCTGTTAAGCTGTTTGCTGGCATCGCTATACCCCAGTTCTCAGGTGCCCAGTCTAAGTCCCAACCATGGGTTTGGTATCCATTATTCGCTAAGATGTTTTGCACTTCAATCGAGGCCTTAACGCTGTTTGAAGGGTTTTCAGTGTCACAGAAGTAACCAGGCTCCCAAGGTTTAAAATCATCAGATGTTGCACATAAACCATCTGCCTTAAAGTTCTTTGTTACACGCCAGCCATTGGTGTAAGGCAGTCGAGCAAATTCCTCTCCACGATAGTTTGGATAGCTGTTGATACTTGGTAAGTATCGTTCTAACACGGCTAAGTTTTCGGTAAAAGTACCCGCATCATGAGCAGGATCTTGGTAAGAGTTGATTTGATGGTCGCCGGTTGAATTACACTCTGCGCCACTGTTAGGGCCAAACTCTTCAACACAGTTATGAATCATGTGTGCGTAACTGTGGTTAGCCACGATATGCCCCGTATCAAGAGCAAGTTTTAAGGCCTCTAAAGCACGATCTTCATTTTCATCACCAATGCCATCTAAATGCCAAGCATTAAAATAAAAAGTACCTTTAATACCTTGTTCATTCAGCACATTAATTACATCGATAGATGCATTAATAGGGCCGTCATCGAAGGTTAAATATATGGTACCTATTGGTGCTTCTTGGGCATGAGAAAATTGAGATAGGGCAGTGCCTAAAAGTGTAATTATAGCCAGTTTGTTTAATTTCATTTTATATTCCTTAGTGGAAATTAATTATGACGTTGTCAGAAACAATATATTGATAGTTATAAATATAGGTTGTTGCTTTTAATTTCTTTCTGGCTTTTATCCTAGACCTAAATAATTAATAAAAAATAGGCCGTATTTTCTAAAGTGGGATTCAGTTCACGAACAATGCAACCGGTTGCGCTTTTTTGCGTTGGTTATTTTTGCTACAATTTTTGCAGGTTGAAATTTACACAATGGGAGTAAGGCTATGAAAAAGATCCTTTTATGCTGTAGCGCAGGAATGTCGACCAGTATGCTGGTTAAGAAAATGGAGCAAGCAGCTGAAAAGCAAGGAATTGTATGTGAAATTAACGCTTTGTCTGTGAACGCGTTCGATGAGGCTATCAAAGAGTACGATGTTTGCTTACTTGGTCCTCAGGTTCGTTTCCAGCTAGAAGAACTACGTAAAACCGCACAAGAGCATGGTAAAAATATAGAAGCGATTTCCCCCCAGGCTTATGGAATGATGAAAGGGGAAGAAGTACTACAGCAAGCTTTAGATCTGATTAACTAATTCAATAATTTTAAATATAAATAAGAGTACCACTGAATATTAATATTTGGTGCGGGATTCTTTTGTCTGAAAATAAGGATGGACTCTATGAAGCTTTATGATGCGATTATAGGAATCGTCGAAAAGCATATAGCCCCAATAGCGGCTAAAGTGGGTAATCAGCCCCATGTTAGAGCAATGAGAGACGGGTTTATTGTGGCAATGCCGTTTATTATTGTCGGTAGCTTTATTTTGATTTTTGCTTTCCCCCCATTTGAAGAGGGTACCTCGTTTACTTTAGGTCAAATATGGTTGGACTTTGCGACGACGCATTTCGATACTATTATGATGCCGTTTAATATGTCGATGGGGATAATGACCATATTTGTCTCGCTTGGGGTCGCCTATAGCTTGGCTAAAGCGTACAAAATGGATGGAATCACCAGCGCAGTATTATCGCTCATGAGCTTTTTATTAGTTGCTGCACCTGCAAAAGATGGTGCCTTGGCGATGAAGCACATGGGTGGTACTGGTATCTTTACTGCTGTCATGTGTGCTTTCTTCTCGGTAGAACTCTACCGCTTTATGAAGAAGCATAACATTACGATTCGTATGCCAGAGCAGGTCCCACCTGCAATCGCTCGTTCTTTTGAAGTTCTTTTACCTGTCTTAGCGATTTTCATTACGTTATATCCATTAAGTATTTTTGTTCAGACTCAATACGACATGCTGATCCCAGATGCGGTGATGGCAATGTTTAAACCACTGATCAGTGCTTCAAATACCTTACCAGCGATCATCGGCGCGCTGCTTGTTTGCCAATTATTATGGTTTGCAGGCATTCACGGTGCAGCGATCGTTGTTGGACTATTGTCTCCAATCTTCCTTACAAACATTAGCGTCAACATCGATGCGTTTGTTGCCGGTCAACCAATTCCAAATGTATTTACTCAGCCCTTCTGGGATTTCTACATCTTCATTGGTGGTTCGGGTGCAACTCTAGCGCTAGTCTTGTTGATGTCTTTCAGCCGTTCAGCGCACCTCAAAAGTATAGGTCGCATGAGTGCGGTGCCGGGTTTCTTCCAAATCAATGAACCGGTGATCTTTGGTAGCCCAATTGTGATGAACCCAATTTTGTTTATTCCATTCGTTTTCGCGCCAATCTTAAACGCAACCATCGCTTATTTTGCTATACATCTTGGTTTTGTTGGTATGGGGGTGGCGACAACACCTTGGACAACCCCTGCAATCATAGGGGCCTCATGGGGTAGTGGTTGGACGTTCTCACCAGTGTTGTTGGTTATTGCTCTTCTTATTCTCGACCTCTTCATTTATTTACCTTTCTTCAAAATGTTCGAGAAACAGGTGCTGGAGCAAGAGCTACCAACTAATAAAGAAACGAAAAATGCAGAAAAACCAACAGGCGAAGGCGTGACAGCCTAATGATTATCTGGGCTGTCATTTGGCAGCCCTCCTTTCTGGAGAGAAGATATGGAACAAGAATTAGTGGTAATGGAAATTATCTGTAATGCGGGCGAGGCCAGAAGCTTAAGCTATGAAGCATTGCGTCTATCTAGAGAAAAAGATTTTGCAACGGCTGAAGAAAAGCTATCCCAAGCAAGAGAATGTATTAACAAGGCGCATTTGGTTCAAACTCAACTAATTGAAGAAGATCAGGGAGAAGGCAAAGTGCCAATGACCTTAGTGATGGTACATGCTCAAGATCACTTAATGACCACAATATTGGCTCAAGAAATGGCCGTTGAAATCGTCGCATTGAACAAGCAACTTGCAGAGAAGTAGGGAAGCAATTATGTCGAGAGATGCAATCAAACTTGCCATCATTGGTGGTGGTAGTAGCTATACACCAGAACTCGTTGAGGGCGTTATCAAGCGCTTGGAATTTCTACCAGTGAAACAAATGCACTTTGTTGATATCGAAGTGGGGGCAGAGAAGCTCGAAATCATCAAAGGGTTAGCTCAGCGTATGGTTGACAAGGCTGGCGCCGATATTGAAATCAAAGCGGGATTTGATCGTCGAGAAGCCATCAAAGGTGCTGACTTTGTAATGACTCAATTTAGAGTAGGAGGCTTAGCTGCACGAGCTAATGACGAACGTATCCCTATCAAGTATGACGTTATCGGTCAAGAAACCACTGGGCCAGGTGGCTTTGCCAAAGCAATACGAACCATCCCTGTGATTCTCGATATTTGTAAAGACATTGAAGAGTTAGCGCCAAATGCATGGATGCTGAATTTCACAAACCCAGCAGGCTTAGTTTCTGAAGCAGTGAGTAAACACTCCAAAGTGAAGAGTCTTGGCTTGTGCAATGTACCAGTCTCGATGGAGATGATGATCGCTGAAATGATGGATTGTGAGCCAAAAGAATTGCAGCTTGAGTTCGCAGGTTTGAATCACTTGGTATGGGTACACAAAGCATGGCTTAGAGGGGAAGATATTACTCAAACTGTATTGGAAAAAGTCGGAGATGGTGCCAACTTCAGTATGAAAAATATTTGGGAAGAGCCATGGGACCCTGCTTTTCTTAAAGCTTTAGGTGCTATTCCTTGTCCTTACCATCGCTATTTTTATCAGACCGACGCTATGTTAGCAGAAGAGAAAAAGAGTGCTAGGGAGCAAGGTACTCGTGCTGAACAAGTCATGGAAACAGAATCTGCCCTTTTTAAGTTGTATCAAGACCCTAATTTGGACCATAAACCGAAGGAACTAGAGGAACGAGGCGGAGCTTATTATTCCGACGCGTCATTGAACCTAGTTGATTCGATTTATAACAACCGCAACAGTATTCACGTCGTTAACGTGTTAAATAATGGGGCCATTAACAGTTTGCCAGATAGTGCTGTGATTGAGTGTAGTGCAGTGATTGGTAGTTGGGGGGCAAAACCACTCGCGGTAGGGGAGCTATCTAATAACATCAAAGGTTTGCTCTATCAAGTGAAGGCTTACGAACAATTGGCGATTGAAGCCGCCGTTGAAGGCAGTTATGACAAAGCACTTATGGCGTTGACCAATAATCCGCTAGTGCCTGATATTGGTCGAGCGAAATCCATTTTGGATGACATATTGAGAGTCAATGCGTCATACCTTCCTCAATTCAAATTAACAACGTTATAGATAAGGTTGTATCGTCATGAAAGTGATTTTTAACGCAGATGACTTTGGCTTAACGTCAGGAGTAAATATTGGAATCATCAAAGCACACCAGCAAGGCGTTGTTAACTCGACCACTATGATGGTAGGCATGGATGCAGAGAAGCATGCTGTTGAGTTGGCGAAACAAAATCCAGATTTAAAAATTGGCGTGCATCTGCGTTTTACAGCGGGGCCTCCAATAACGGGGCACCCTAATCTTACTAACAATAAGGAGGAGTTTGTTAGTTACGCTGACCTGTGGAAGAAACAAGATTTCGATGCCAAGGTAGTGTATGAAGAAGCTGAAAGTCAGGTAGAGCATTTCCTTGCTTTAGGTTTATCCCTGAGTCATCTCGATAGCCACCATCATGCACACACTCACCCTCAATTACTGCCCGTAATTAGAGAGCTTGCTGCAAAGTATCGAGTGCCTTTACGTGGGAGTGGACTATGCCATGAAAGTAATTCTACTCGATATTTTTTTACTGATGAGTTTTACGACCAGGGCGTGAATTTAGATGGACTAATGAGGAACTTGCTCAGCCTAAAGGCTCAATACGATATTGTCGAAGTGATGTGCCATCCTGCAGAAATCGATAAATCTCTAATACATAAAAGTGGTTACGCATTACAGCGAGAGTTGGAGCTACAAGTACTGACCTCTTCGATACTTAAACAGGAACTTCTTCAGTGTGGTATCGCAGTCACGGATTACTCTGCACTTAGTTCTTCTTACCAAGTCGTCAGTGTATGATTTAGGCTGCCAGCGTCGACCCCCTATAATCACCTTACGATTTTCTGGTGGCCGCTTTACTTTTGGTCTCCCTTTTCAATAAAACAAGTAGTTGGATTAAGTAGTCATATGGCAAGGATTAAAGATGTCGCCGAACTCGCCGGAGTAAACCGCTCTACCGTTTCTCGTATTATTAATGGGGAGGGTAAGTTTCGAGACGAGACAAGAAAAAAAGTCGAAGCGGCCATGGCACAGCTCAATTATCGCCCAAGTGCTATTGCTCGCTCTCTCGCTACTTCATCAAGCAACATGGTTGGCTTGTTAGTGACCTACTATACAGGTGGGTTCTTTGGGGAGATGATGGAGCAAGTTCAAACTGAATTAGACACCCATGAAAAGTTCCTGATTACCGCGCAAGGCCATCATTCTGCAGATGGTGAGAGAGAGGCGATTCAACGTTTTCATGATCTTCGCTGTGATGGGTATGTGCTCCATAGTCGCTACCTTTCTGATGATGACTTACGTGAACTTGCCAAGTTGCCGACACCATTTGTATTGCTAGATCGCCATGTAGAAGGTATTGAAGAACGATGTGTTACGTTTAATCATTATGGTGCGAGTCGTATTGCTGTAGAGCACCTTATAACAAATGGTCACAGAAACATTGCTTGTATTATGGGACCTTCACAACGGCATAATAGTTTGCTGAGGAAGCTTGGTTATGTCGATGCAATGACAAGCGCAGGGATTGAAATTGATGAGAGTTGGTGTGAAGAAGGGGATTACGGACGTCAAAGTGGTTACGATGCAATGGCTGCTCTATATAGACGACATCAAGAAATGACCGCCCTTTTTTCTTGTAGTGAGGAGATGACGGTTGGCGCTATGCAATTTCTACATGAACATAAAATCCCGGTCCCAGAGAAAATCTCGATGGTGAGCTTTGATAGTGTTGATTTATGTGAAAGCCTTTATCCAACGGTATCAGCAGTACATTTCCCTATCAGTGATATGGCTAGAGCCGCAGTACAAACACTTATGGGACTAGTAAAGGATCAGCAATTAGAGAACAAGCTGCTCTTTGAAACTCATTTGAAAATACGCAAAGCAGAGAGGCCCATATAGCTTCTATTTAAAGCCATACTGCACACCATCTACATGGCGTGTTTATTGATGAATTCGTTTACAAAATCTATTATTAAAAGATTATAAAGAAAAGTCAGTAGTGGAAAAGTGGCAGACATTAAACTTACAGTAGATCGCATCCAGCCCGGCCTACATATACGACTCCCCCTAAAATGGAATGAACACCCATTTTTATTCAACAGCTTCAAAATAAAAGATGACGCTCAAGTGAAAA
>NZ_JBFSUD010000131.1:0-7427 GCF_041467175.1 Vibrio sp. 10N.247.310.24 | reverse complement strand
ATCGCCCAAACTGGTTAAATTTTAACAGTGACAACTATCCTGCCAGAGGGGGAAGGTGTGTAGATACTAGTCTTCGTGTCTGGTAACCCTGCCCAATCTGGGTTTGCCGCCGGTTGAATACTGCGTCGAAACTAACCCTAGCCAAGCGGAAAAATCTCTGTTTTTCACAAACTGAGAGCCGTTGCCAATAGAGGCCAGAATAGCCGTTGCCGTTTGTGGGCTAATTCCTCTGAGCTTCATGATCTGTAGAACATTATCACTGACCTTTGAAAAGGCATCGAAGACTTGCTCGGTATCCGCAATACGTTAGTTAAGTTGTTCAAGGTGATAGTACGCGTCAGCAATAACAGTTCGATCTAAGTGTGGAAGTTCGTTTTCAGCATCTTCCAGCGTGAGGGGAACTGGTTTCATTAAAGAAAATCGTCCGCCCGTAATAATGAGACCGAATTTAGACAGTAACGCTCGAATACTGTTCATTAGAGTAGTACGTTCACGTACCCAATACTTACGCACGATGAACAGAGTCAGGAGATTTGGTAGGAACAAAGCGGGTTACGTAACCTTTGAGCCCCATGTTGGCAAGCCTACCTACGTTTACTTTGATGAAGATGTAGCGTCGATTGCTAATATTGCATGTGACTGGGATTAACTTGCCTCGACATGCTTGTTGAATTATTTTGTTTGGTGGCAGTTAGCAAAAATAGAGCTGTACTTCATTAATTAAAAGGTGAACTGTTTATAGTAAAGAGAGCGTTATTATTTCGGGTTTGTTCGCTGATAATGAACACATGAGCCATTATTAGTGAGTAAAACAATGAATCCATTAGACTACACATTCTATACTTTAAACGCCAAACACTACTTACTGGAACCAGAACAAACGATGACGGTAATACAAAGCCAAAGCCAAAGCCGTCCGATCTTGCCTGGGATAGTTTTCTTGGTGGGATTCCTAGTCGGTCAGATTACCCACCTTTATTAATCACGTCCCGTGGCATTATAAGAGGACAACTTTAAGTTAAGTCGCCATATTTCAGAGGGATCCGTTGTATCTAATGAACATGATTTTGAGGTTGACATGGTAGCTTCTCAGTTGTTATCTACGAGTCATCTGCAGCGTTTAAAGCAACTCGAGAAACATTTTTCTCGCAATGAAACTTATGATGTTGATATTGTCTCCCTTGCTGAAATTCTGGCCTGCTCAGAGAGGTACGTGAGTAAGCTAATGGCTTCTTTTGAAAGCTTTGGGCTTATCCATTGGGCTTCGGGTCAGGGGCGAGGTCATCGTTCGAAACTGACACTACTAAAAAGTTTTGAGACTTCACTGCTGACTCAGTTAGAGCGGATGGCTCGGTCTGGCAGAATGAATCAGGCATTTCGATTAGCCACTCTACTTGGCGAAGTACGCCTATTTCAAGATCACTTACCACTCTGGTTAGGGGATGCGCAACAGGAACTGAAAAAGCAGAATACTTTAATGTATTTAGTTCCTTACGTGCTGCCTGAATGGCACCCTCATTTGGCGCAGTCCGCTCGTTCTATTTTATTGATCGAAAGCGTCTTCGATACCTTAGTTCGATATAACCCTATTCAGAACGAAATTGTACCTCATATCGCTCACCAATTTCATTACAGTGACAAGCAAATCCGTCTCCGCATCCGCAATGATATAATGATGCACAATGGAGAAGTGCTGACACCGGAACTTGTCAAAAAAAATATAGAAATGCGCCTTAGGACGCCGCATCCATATCAAATTCTATTTCGTCATGTAGAGGGTATTGACATAGATAAGCAGTGGGTCATTTTCTCTATGCGTCAATTTGACCCCGTTTTCCTGCATTTGTTAGCCGACTCACACAGTGCAATTTTTGATTATCAGGCTTCAAAACCTATCGGGTGTGGAGCATATCGGGTCGAAAGTCTGGAAAAACAGTATTGGAGTTTGGTTCGCAACAACCACTATTTTGGCTTTGGTGGCCATATTGAACGAGTAGAGTTTTGGTGTAGCGATGCCCAACCTCAAACGCCTATGCACGTGGCAGAACTGCTCTATTGCGAATCTCAACCCGCTCAGCCACAAAAAGTCGATCGCAGTGGGTGTACTGTTTTGCAGTTTCATCATCATGCAAACGCCTTGTCCGCTCAAGAAAGAGCTTGGCTTGTTCATCATAGTCGACGCTTTACACTTGATAGCCAGAAAAGAGCAGCGAACAGCGTGATGGATTGCCATCAAGATAAGGGATTTCACTTGTTCAATCACGACATGAAACTGCCAGCTCGTCCGGTGATAATTGAAGTGATAGACAGTCATATGAGGGAGTTGCAACCTTTGCTTGATGCGTTGTCTCAAAAAGGGGTTATTTGGAAGGTATGTCTTCAAGGACAGTCTCAAGATGTGGCTGTTGATGTCTCCTACGACTGTTACGTATTTGGCGACGACCTGACGTTCCAGTATTACGAATGGCTACTTTGCGGCAATGTGTTTAGCCTATGTTTGTCTGAACGTGGAAAACAAAGCCTATTAACCTTTATTGATATGCTCATGCAGGAAAGTAACGACAGTGAGGAGCTTCTGCACAAGCTGTATCGAGCGGAGGATTGGCTTATCCAGAACTATTATTATTGTCCTCTGTGGCGCAATCATTTTACCGTCACTCGCGCAGACAATTTGTATGGTACCGAAACCAACAATATGGGTGTCATGTCGCTGGTCAATATGTGGTTGGAGTAATCGCTGGTATGGTAGTGTATCTGTAGCGATATGATTTGCAGTGTTTAACGGATAATTAAGGAAAAAAAATGGACTTTCACCTTTGGCTCGGCTTTGTCGCGGCATCGCTCATTCTTACCGCGACACCAGGGCCTAGCATATTTTTAGGTATTGCACATGCTCTCAGTTATGGGCACAAACGCGTGCTATATACCGCCCTTGGGGACATCTCAGCTAACTTTATTCAAATGGTGTTAGTCGCCTTGGGTTTAGGTGTCATCCTTGCCAATTCGGTAGTGGCATTTACTGTCATCAAAGTTTTTGGTGTGATCACGTTGGTTTACATGGGACTAAAAATGCTCCTCGCTAAACCAGCACAAGTTGAGCACTTAAACCTCAACAACTCAGATTTACAGGCCTCAAACAAAAAGTTGTTTTACTCTGGCTTTTTAGTCGCGGCTGGCAATCCCAAAGCCATCCTATTCTTTTCGGCTTTTTTTCCGCAATTCATCAACCCCGACTTACCCGTATTCCCTCAACTATTAGTGATGTGCCCAACCATGGCGTTGCTTGATTTCAGTTTAGTGATGTTTTATGCGTTTTCGGCCAGACGGATTGTTGATGCGAGCCGACTATCTCTTACCGCTGTGACAAGAGGAAGTGGTGCTTTACTGCTGGGAGCCGCAGGTATTCTAGCAGTTAAAGAACCCACTTAATCTCGACTGAGAACCGCGACCAAGATTGAACATACTGTGCCCAGCACAACCATTACACCTATTTAGCAACTCTCGGAGTAAGACACCTATGATCACTTTTTACGAACTGTGTGGGGGCGATGGCTTAAAATTCAGTCCTTATTGTTGGCGAACGAAAATGTGCTTGATACACAAAAATATAGCGTTTGATACCACTGAGCTTTCTTTTGTCGACATTCAGGCTCAGTTTAAGGCGCAGTTTTCTACACTCCCCGCCATCAAAGATGGTGAAACGGTGCTCTCTGATTCGTTTAACATCGCTGATTATCTTGAGGCCCACTACCCTGAATCACCTTCATTATTTGGCGGTGAAAAAGGGCGTTTAATGGCACTTTTTTTCCATGAGTGGGCAGCATCATTACATTCGGACATCGCCAAAATTGCCATCTTCGACATTTACTGCAAGCTTAAAGATCGCGATAAAGATTACTTTCGTTCCTCTAGAGAGAAACACTTTCAGGACAGCTTAGAAAATGTACAAAGCAACAGCCAAGAGTTAGCAAAGGCCGACTTACTTAAAAAAATGAGAGTACTGGAATCTTATTTAGCTAAGACACGATACTTATCGGGCGATGCGCCCATGTATTCAGACTATATCGTCTATGGGACGTTGAAGTGGCTGCTGTCTACGAGTAACGCTTTCACAGGGGAAATGCTGACTAGCCATGTTTTGAATTGGTATGACAGCCTAGATAGGATTGGCACTGGAATTTAAACATGCTTTAAGACAACGATGGAAATGTGAACGCAACGCATAGTTTGCGTTTAAATTTATCGGATGTTACATATTGATTTGTTATAGTTTATTTCCGTATGTTGCTGTCAATATGCAATGTACAGAATAAACTTTCATGTCAAAAAAGTGCCACAGGATATCGTATTATGATAACTAAAGTTGTTCCTCTGATGTTGTTAGTTTCGTGTTCAAGCTTTGCATCAAGTGAGATTGTTGATAATTTTTCTCACATAGGATTTGGTTATAAAGGAGCTAGTTTTAAGTCGGGAGCGTTAAAACCTTACCTTAACGATAAGTATGACAATACAGAGAATAAGACGATGGGAGGGGTATACTTAGATGCCAGTGCTCAAGTTTTTGACTACGTATTCGTTGAAGGAAAAGCAGACTTTCTCACTCGATTTAGTTCGGAGGTAGATAGTTGGCAAGCTGGCGGAGGACTCATTGGGCGTTTGGGAGGGGCAATGGCCAGCTCTTTATCCTGTGGAGCAGTAAACTATCGTGCTGATAGTGATTACAGTTCACCATATTCCGAGCGTGGAACATACTGTCAAGCGATGGTTAGAAAACAAATAGCTAATCATTGGTTGATGGGAGTTTCCTATCAGCATGATTTCTTAGATCTAGCAAGAGATGAGTTTAAGTGGAATAACGTCTTTCAATTCGGCTCAGTGTTTGGCTTAGTTGCAAATTTAGAATATGCAGAGCGTGATGAGGCGGAAGTGAGCTATGAGCTTGGGTTGCAGTTCTCATTTTAACCGGCGAGGGTATATATTTTTAGAAGGTTCATTTTATTATCAATATATTATTTTGTTTTTCATAAGAGGCTAGACTTAGCCACCACTTGAAAGTCATCTCTGTATAAAATGGTGCCGACGTCTGAATAATGTAATGTCGCCACCTTTGAATCATATTCTTCTAATATATATTTTAGCTCATACATGAGTGATATATGTTTGACGCTTGAGTCTAAAAACCAAGAGATAGCATTGTCTGGCCATGACTTTGAGTGGAACGGTGGACATGGTAGTGATTCATTAAGTTGAGTGAAGATTTCTTTAATATGCACCTGATGGTACTCGTAAAGGATCAATCCGTCGACAAGCATCATTTGTGCTTGGGTAATGATACCATGAGTATGCTGGAGTCGCTTTTCCTCCTCCATACTGGCAATAAATCTTATAAACATTGGATTCCTTTATTACTATTTATTCATCTAGTTTAAGATTTTATCATTGATAATTTATCGTTGGACGATTTGAGAGTTAGCACAGAGTGTAAATAAATTTCATTCTATTAGTCAATTATAGAGGAGATGCACATGAAAACCATTATCCACGAAGCCATCAATCTTAGAGAGGCCGGAAATTATCATGCGTCTCGGCTTTTGCTGCGTACGCTATTGGATGACAGTCAATATGCAGCCAAAGCAAATTTATACATGGCTTGGTCTTATGATAATGAAGGCAAAGAGAAGCAAGCGCTTATACATTATCATCTTGCATTGGAAGGGGATCTTTCCATAACTGAACGTTTTGATGCTCTGTTTGGGTTGGCGAGTACTTATCGCAGTTTGGGTAAATACACTGAAGCGTTAGAGTATTTTGAGCGAACCATTGCTGAATACCCTGATTCACTGGAAGTACAGCCGTTCTATGCCATGTGTTTGTACAACTTAGAACGACACAAAGAAGCAACGGCGTTACTAATTAAGTTATTGTTATCAACCACTGAGAGTAAGAAAATCAAAAGTTACCAGCGAGCCATTCTGCTTTATGCAAAAGACCTTGATAAAACGTGGTAAATGTTGCGTTCCTACGTATATTTGTTCGTCTAACCGGGGAATAGAAACAATAGAGTAAACCAACTTATGAACTCTAAGGTTATGGAGCTCGATAAGTGATTAGCAGTTGGTAGCAGACAAGGATCGATGATGAGAATAGAGAGACGATGTGCTGATATGATAAGTGAGTTTAGTCATGACCCTTCGTAAGGTGACTCACTTTGTTACAGGAGGCGCAGCTGCTGGCATTTTGAATTATCTTCTTGCGCCAGATGAAAAGAAGCGGGTAGTAGAGCTGAGTGACCCGTTGACTTACGGTCCGTTAAATAATTATGGTACGCAGCAAGGAGATGCTCTACGTAGTAATTGGTTTAGGGGGGTATGTGATCTTATTAATGATCCAGACTTATGGCCATGGTTAGCCGGCCATATAGGACTGCCCATATTGCAGAGCTATCAGAACCTCGAATGCGATGGCGATTATGTTGTTTGGGTTGGCCAGTCAGTGGATGAGCAATTAATGTTGCGAGCGCTGTGCTCTGTGCTACCGGAACAACGTTTATTTTTAGCCGATGTAACGACAGGTAAGTTGAGCAAAGACACCATGCCAATCGTTGGTGCCTGTTCAGCCGAAGAACTTACTACCGTCATTCCAGTACCTCTTGATATCTTTCAGCAGGTTAAATTAGCCAAAGAATGGGATAGTCTTCTTGTGAGTAGGGATATGGTTCGAACTTGGAACGGTTCCGCAATTGTATCCCATGATGAGACGTTTTTTGATGCTGCTCTTCTTGCTGCGATTGGCCCACGAGTTTGTGTTGCAGCAGTAGTCATTGGTCGTGTGCTTGGTGATTATGTAGGGCAAGTTGGTGATACTTTTCTCTGTTACAGATTGCGTGTGTTGATCTTGAGAAAAATAGTGCGCTCGGTAGGTGAAGGACCTTTCTTTAGGCGTCAGTTGAGTCGAGCGTTATGATATGGGAAGTTCAAACATTTAGTGAAAATATAGGGTGAGAAAAATACAACGGAAACGTAACTGAGAGTAAAAGCTCACACTTTGCCTATCGAACACTCATTCCTAGTGTGCGTGCTATAACTAAGTAAAAATTTAAATTCTCATTCTCATCACCGTAGCCTCGGATATTAACGAAGGGAATGTTTTTATTTTCGAGCTATGGAAACAGCCGCGAGTATAAACCATTACAGCATAGTTCTGATTGCGTACCAAAAATTACCAATTGCAGTGTTCATACAGGGATTCGACACATTCTATTGATCTGAATTGAGCTTCATCAATATCAGCTTGGCTTAAGTCATCAAATATTATTCCTTTCATATTTTGAATATCTTTTCCGTTGTATTGACTGATGTTTAACCACATAAACGCGGCTTTGTTGCGTAATTCAATGGAACTAAATCAAGAACCTACGATCTGATCAG
>NZ_JBFSUD010000130.1:0-7579 GCF_041467175.1 Vibrio sp. 10N.247.310.24 | reverse complement strand
AGAGAAGCTGCTTAGTAAACAAGCGAATGATGACAACTACCTTGAAAAACGCCGGACATATAGTATCGCAGCGCAAGTAACTTGGCTAAATGTTGGTTATGAAGTACTCCATGAAGCGTTATTCATTCCGTTAGCATTTATCTTTGGTAAAGTCGTAAATGATGATAGAAAATTTCAAGAGAGAGTTAATCTAGGACTAAAAATTATAGTATTCAGTTATCTTTTAGTCACTGCTGTTGTCCTATGGCTTACACCAATCTTTGTTACTGCAATGCAACAACAAAAAGAACTGCTCACTACGACGATACAATATATCCGATTGGAATCATTTGCTATATTACTTTCTAGTGTTTACGCTTTTTTATCGTTAGTTTTAGTGTTGAAAAATCAGAAGGAGACTCTGTACAAGTTGTTAGTCGTACAAATGATACTAACGATTTTGTGTGATGCTCTATTTGTTAGCCAGTTACCAATTTCCTTTGAATTGGGCGTTCATGGTATCGCTTTTAGCAATATTATTGTCAATTTAATACTTGCCGCAGTCGCTATTACTTATCTTATAAGATTAGGTGTATCTCTTAAGTTTGGGAAAAGTTATCGAAATAAAAATATATGGCTAAAGGAGTGGGTAGTTATTGGGTGGAAGTCAGGCCTAGAGTCATTTGTTCGTAATGCCGCTTTTATTGTAATGATTTTGCAATTAGTGAACCAAGTACAATAAGCTGGAACGTTTTGGGTTGCGAATCAATTTATTTGGGGATGGTTGTTACTTCCTGTATTAGCTTTAGGTCAGTTAGTGAAGCAAGACGCTGCAACCAACAAAGGGTTATCGATTGAACGAATCAATGGTTACTTTTGGCTAACTGTGGGGGTCATTGTCGCTTGGGCTATCACAATACCGATGTGGGATGGCTTTATATCAAATGTAATGGGGGTTAAGAACTCAGGTCCAATTATCGATTTAGTATGGTTGTTAGTCGGATTTTATATTGTGTTTAGCTTCAACAATGTCATCGACAGTTACTTCTATGGTATTGGTCGAACAGACCTCATGCTCTATCAATCTTTGGTGGTTAATAGTGTGTTTTATGGCGGTGCTTTTGTGTGTTATCAAGTCGGCATATTTGTTCCTACCCTTCAAACTATCGGTTTGATGTTCGGCTTGGGTATAACTCTAGACGCAATGATTACATGGGCTTTATACCTAATGCTCAGGAGGCAGCAATCGCTAAGCCAGTGCGAGTCTCTTTTAAGTTAAGTAATAGTTAGTGCAAATACAACGGCACACCTAAAGTGGATTCCTTATTCTTGGTTAATTTTGTTTAAAGTGCTTTTTGAAGTACAAGGAATATCATATGAAAAACATAGCTATGGCCGTGGTTGTAAGAGAAGGGAAAGTCTTAATCCAAAAGCGTTTTAGACATCGCCAAGGTATGATATTTGAGTTCCCTGGAGGTTCAGTTGATCCCGGAGAGTCGGGGCGCGAAGCCGCAATCAGAGAGTTGTGGGAAGAAACGGGTCTTAAAGATTTACAACTGCTCGGAATTCATCAAGGTAAGAACGACTTCGGTGGTGAAATTCACTATGTAGTTTTGCGTGCGGATCAGAATGACGAACCTAAAGTGGTCGACGCAGAAAGACAGCAAACTTTCTATTGGCTAGAACCCTCAGCGATACCTCTTGGTGATTTTTATCGTGCAGATATCGAGTTTATGGAGAAGTATTTGAGTCGATTTGCCTCTCAAAGATGCTAGTCATATAAACAACCAAATCTATTCGGTCTTAGTTTCAAGGAGGAAACATGACAAGCGACCAACTATTGGAAAAGGCACTTTATAGCAGTGCCAGCATCCACCAACCTCATTCATTAAAAGCCTATTTGGCTGCGAATCACCTTCATAGCTATTTCTGCACAACCGACAATGTGTGGCTTAAAACGAGTGAGCTGATAGACCAAACTGAGATTGAAGTTTTAGACGAGTACTCTGCAACGCTACAAGCGCCGAAGTTTACGGATTTTCGTATTCAAAGGATATTGGATAATGGGGTATACCCAGCGGCGTATGCTGCTTTAATGCAGTGGCATGAGAATAAGGGCTTTCAAGATATCTTCTCGCATTACGTTTCACAGGCTTCTCAAACCAGCGAATACCTTTCCCACAATGTGACTATCTTATTGGCGCTGAACCGTGTTTACCGTGAATTAGAGCCGTCTCAAGTTCCAGCATTCCTCAACCGCTTCACTGAATTTGTTACATCGACTCGTTCTGTCGGCGACCGAAGCTCTGACAAAAGCGAAGTCGTAGAGCTCAATAGCGTATTACAAGCATGCTTAAAGCAGTTTGGTTTCTTTGGACATAACCTCATTACGCTTACGTGGATAATGCGTTGCAAGGAAGAGCTGTCGAAAGAGCAATATGACGCGATGCTTTTTAATCTTTATCGACAAGCCAATAGCCCATTGGAAGACCCTGACGATGAGATTGATCAAGCTATCTTAGCGCAGTGTCAAAGCTCAGATAATTCAGATGAGCTCTATGACAATGTCCACCGATTAGTTTTTGGGTATACGTCGAATCTACATCAGATAACCCTAGCGGATGCATTGTGCTTTCTTCACGAACGATTCCCTGTACATGCAGCAGAGCTAACATGTGTCGCAGAGTATCAGTGTCGCCTGTTAGAACAGTGAGTTTAGTTAGGACGTTGCATTTAACTTATGCAACGTTATCAGTTTAGTTAGCGCAGAAGTACGACTTACACGCTAATCAGATCTCGAATTGAAAAAAAGAGCTACTCGATAATGCAGCTATGCTCTTTAATTCTGAAAACCAGTCAGGTGTCAAATATAGCTCACATATTGCGGATCTCCCACGCAAAGGCGAACGTTTGCCTTTTGTTTCTCGGAATTTAATTGCAACAGTAAATGACACACAAACGTAGAGGTAGCGCACAGAAACGAAAACGGGGTTATCGCGATTACGTAATCATTGATCTAGCCGATAGTGAGTTAGTGATAAGAGGTCGATAATTCGTTGTCGGACTAAATTAGAACTTTAAATCTAATTTCTAAGTAGTTGTTATCTCAGGAAGAGTTTTTGTGCTATGCGCCCCTATATTAAATACATTATCCCTATTTTAATTCCTTTTATTATCCTCGTAATGCCGCTATCAGCGTTTCCATTTGAAGGCCTTACGATTATTCAACAACGCGTTATCGCGATCTTTTTATTAGCGGCATTGTGCTGGGTGTTCGAGCCTATCCCGATCTACGCGACGTCTGTTGTTATTATCGTTCTGCAATTGTTGATGTTGTCAGATAAAGGGCTGATCTTTTTAAGGTTTGAGCATGGGCAGGAACATTTTGGTGAGTTGTTAAAATACAGCGATATCATGGCGACATTCGCCAGCCCAATCATCATGCTGTTTTTAGGCGGTTTTTTCTTAGCGATGGCCGCCACTAAGTATCGATTAGACGTAAACTTAGCCCGTGTATTATTGAAGCCATTTGGACAAGACCCGAAGTTTGTGATGCTCGGCTTAATGTTGATCACTGGCATCTTTTCGATGTTTATGTCTAACACAGCAACAACGGCAATGATGCTCTCTATTTTAACGCCGGTATTGGCTGTGTTTGGTCCGAAAGACCCCGGTCGTATAGCGTTTGCGCTTTGTATCCCTGTTGCCGCTAACATCGGTGGCATTGGTACCCCGATCGGTACCCCGCCGAACGCTATCGCACTTAAATATTTAGTTGGCGATAACCTCATTACGTTCGGTGAATGGATGGCATTTGGTGTGCCGTTTGTCGTTATTATGATGGCGTTAGCGTGGTTTTTAATAGGCTTTATGTACAAAGCTGACCAAAAGAAAATCGAGCTAAGCATCAAAGGTAAATTCCTTAAAACGCCCAAAGCCATTGCGGTATACGTCACTTTTACGCTGACCATCATTCTTTGGTTAATGGGCTCAAGCCATGGCATGAACTCTTATACCGTCGCTCTGATTCCTGTCGCTGTGTTCTCACTCACAGGGATCATCAATAAAGAAGACCTGAAAAAGATTTCTTGGGACGTACTGTGGCTTGTATCAGGTGGTATTGCGCTTGGTTTAGCTCTCGATAAAACTGGCTTAGCAAGGCTCGTGGTACACAGCATTCCGTTTGATGCTTACTCACCATATGTGGTGTTGTTCGGAGCGGCGTTTTTGTGTTTGGTAATGGCAAACTTTATGTCTCATACCGCAACGGCTAACTTGTTAATGCCAATTATGGCTGCATTAGGTTCGTCTATGGCTTCACTCACGCCACTAGGCGGTGAGTTAACGTTAATTCTGGTTGTGACTTTTGCCGCTTCATTAGGTATGTCGCTGCCAATCAGTACGCCACCGAATGCGTTGGCTCATGCCACTGGTCATGTGCAAAGTAATCAAATGGCCAGAATCGGTATTATTTTGGGTGTGGTTGGTGTGCTACTGAGTTTTGTTATGGTGTGGGTGCTACATTCAATTGGTCACATAGGATAACGATACGTGTATCAACAAAAGCTAGAAGCACTTATCGATCGTTATTTTAATCAGACAGAGCGTCGGGTGACGTGCCGTGCCGGTAACACCATTATTGAACAATCAGCGTTAAACACTCGTTTGTATTATGTGTTTAGTGGAGAACTGGAAGGATTTTATTCCGAAGCGAATACACCGCAAGTGCGAGTGTTTAGCGCGGGTAGTGGGGCTTTTATAGGTGTTCATAGCTTCTTTTCAGGTAATTGGACAGCATCTTCAACGGTTGTTGCTAAAACCGATGTTGAGTTAGCGTGGATCGATAAAGACACGCCTGCTGAAGATGAACGTAACTTTGGCCCTCTTACCGCACAGTTCACACCTGTGATTGTCAATGAGTTGTCGCGTCGTCAACGCCGCGCAACACAAGAAGCGATAGCGAAACAAAAAGCACTAGAGAAGTTACATACTGCTGAGCAAATGACGACATTGGGTCAATTAGCTGCAGGGATTGCTCATGAACTTAACAACGCTATTGGTGTAGTAAATAGTAAATCTGGCCGACTTGAAACGGTCATCATGGATCTGCTTGAAGAAGTGCATCCAGAAGCCAGTCAATTTTTCGATTTTGGGTTAATGCATGGTCAGAAAACGACGTCGTCAGAAGCACGAACACGTGGGCGACAATTTGAAAGAAAATATGGTTTAGACAAAAACATTGCTCGCTCTCTTGCGAAGGCGATTCCAATTGACGCTTCATATGCAACAGACGTTATTTCAAAACATTGGCTGAAAAACCCAGAAGAAGCGATTCGTTTTTGGCAGATGGGCTGTGATTTACATGATTTACGTTTGGCATCTAGACACACCGTTGGCATCGTAAAATCGGTTAAACAACTTGGCAGAGTTGATATTGACACCGAAGAAGCGGTTGATATTAACGACTCCATTAACCATGCCTTATCGTTGTTACAAAGTGAGTTACGTCGAGTGTCTGTGCGATTGAGCCCTGCAGATTTGCCGACTTTTAAAGGCTCGAAAACAGAGCTCGTTCAGATTTGGGTCAACATTGTAAAGAATGCTTGTGATGCAATGTCGAATTCAGACGATGCTGCAATAGAAATTCAAACCAGATTAAGTAAGAAAAGAATATTAGTTACGATTACGAATAACGGCCCTGAGATAGACGAGGTGACTCGTAGAAAGGTATTTCAGCCCAACTTCACCACTAAAAAAGGTGGTTTATCGTTTGGGTTGGGCTTGGGTTTATCAATAGTTAAGCGGATTGTGGCGGGTTATGGCGGAAGTATCATTGTGAAAAGTGATGCTTCTAAAACTGTATTTAGAATCAAGTTACCAGTAGAGGGTGAACATGGAGAAGCTTAATTTAATCTGTGTCGATGACCAGAGAGAAGTACTGAGCGCAGTGGTACAAGATTTAGAGCCGCTGGCGAGTTGGCTGAATATTGAAGATTGTGAATCAGCACAAGAAGTGCTTGATCTCATTGATGAACTTGACGCAGAAGGCGAACACATTACCGTCATCGTGTCTGATCATGTGATGCCAGGTAAAACGGGTGTGGAGTTACTCACTGAAGTGTTCCATGACAGCCGCTTTCCGAATACAAAGAAAATCCTTCTTACGGGGCAGGCCACTCATACTGATACCATCAATGCGATTAATGCAGCAGGTATCGACCGTTACTTTGAAAAGCCTTGGCAAGCAAGCACATTAGTTGAGTGCATTCGTACTCTTGTCACTGAGTACATATTTGATCAAGGGCTTGATTACACGGACTATCAGAATGAGCTCGACCAGCAGGTTGTGTTGAGACGCTTACGCTAGTTATTTATGTTAGCGACTTACGCTAGTCACTTATATCAGTCGCTTGAAATTACATGCACCGAACGACCCTTTCTGAAGGATCTTGTCTGTGAAAGACGTAATCTTTCGGTGCATATTTTACCTATCTCTTTTAGTAATTCAGGTTTAGTACTCAGCTATTAACACACTGGTTGCTGGCTTAAGTCTAAAACTCATACGCTACGCCAACACCAACCATACTTGAAGTTAATGCATGGTCTTTATACACCACATTAGTGCCGTGCCTGCCTCCAAGTAACACCAACAGATGCATTGTATTTTCTTCACGAACTATTCCCTGAACATGCAGCAGAACTAAAATGTGTCGCAGAATATCAGTGTCGTTTGTTAGAAAAGTGAGTTGGAAGTATTAACAAGTATTCCTAACGTGCGGTATTTGGCGTTCGAAGTCAGATCGGTGCTTACAACGTAAAGGACTAGGTTTTTCAAGGTTTACTGCGTAATAATGCATTCGCCCACAAGTGGGGGGTTATAGTCAGTAGGATTTAAAAATGAGTGAGATTGCTCGCTTTATATCTGGTGAAGTGCCAGACAAATTTGGTCGTAATATTGAACAGTTGTTAGCTTACAATCACTTTTGGTTGGAGCACGACCATAAGTACATCCAAGTGTTTTTCCCAATCGATGAAGGGACTAAGTTTAATCAACATGCCCCGTTGGTTACTCAAGAAGACAGGGCGATTTTTGCTAATTCAGAAGACCTTCGCACTGCACATCTACAAGTGCTTGACCTGATGCTTGAGTTTTGGGGCATGCAGCGAGAGGGTATCGAAATATCTTCGTTGTTACCGCTTAGCCCCGCAAATCATGTATGGCTTAAAAACCATGATCATAACCAACTAAGGTTAACGCGAGCTATTCGTAGTTTATATTTGTTAGGCAATGAGGAAGTTGCGACCAACTTATGTGGCTTCTTGATCGCATCAGCGAACGAAACCGGTCCTGTCTCTGATAAAACGGTGCAATATTGGCGTAATGCGTTAAATGGTTAGAAGTCCGCAATAGCCAGTGGGATTATCGATTTTTAGCACGTGGCAGTAGCAATAGATTTGATGGTCGTTGGCATTTAACTAATGGCCCGTGTAAAGGCACTTGGTTTATAGAAAAAGCCAACGACATGTAGGGCTATAAACGCATTATTGATCCGCACCAGAAGTTTTGGACACTGAGTTAAGTGAGTACAATCACTAACGA
>NZ_JBFSUD010000129.1:0-7619 GCF_041467175.1 Vibrio sp. 10N.247.310.24 | reverse complement strand
ATCGCCCAAACTGGTTAAATTTTAACAGTGACAACTACCCTGCCAGATAGGGTAACTGTGCTGATTTAAGTATACCTTTCAAAGTTCTCGTTAAAAAACAAAGCAAAATTGCCCTCAACGCCTATAATCAATTCTTATTATAAACTCGAGTTCATACTATTTTACTAGTTGTTGTCTATTGAATAATTTGGTAAGTTTGTAATATTTCATTTAAAAACAACACCAAGTATAGGTATGCAGCTATCTATGTGGGATTTTAGACCTCATGAACACTCTCAACTTCGAAATAAAATATCAGGTGAAGAAAAGAGACTAACAAAAACAGAAAGCCAGTTATTATTGCTCTTACTGTCGAATAACCATCGAGTCGTAACTAAATCTGAAATTCACAAAAAAATTTGGCCGGGGAAATTTGTTTCAGATGCCAGTATCACACACGCCATTGCATCATTACGTTTAGCTTTGAATGATACAGTGGAAGCACAATGTATCATTCGAACCGTACCTAAAGCCGGTTACTTTGTCGCTTATAATAAAATAGCTCTAGTTTTAACTAACCAAGCCCAACCCGAGACTAGGCGACCTGATAAGGTAGTGGCTTTTAAGCTTAAATGTTCTTGGCAAGCTGGCGTAATAGTTTTATTAGTCAGCATGAACTGTTTACTGTTTTGGTTTTTGTTCATACCTTCACAAAGCGAACCTAAACTGAACATGTCAAGGTTGAACTCTCAAACTAACACCTTTACGATCAAGAACAACGATTTTCATAGTCAACAACTCTTAGAACAGCTGATTAGGCACCCTACTTTAAACAATGTGAATTTTTATATTGCTTCAAATAAAACTAGGATTTATGTAAGTTGCATTCACCAGAATGCATCATCACCTTACGGCCAAAGCATCAACTTTTCCATTGATGTTAAGCGCGCTATAGAGGGGATTAGCAATGATATTGTACAAAAATGCCAATAAACACTATTTGCTTAGCGTTGTCTTTTTACTTGCCTTGTTGCCTATTCAAATTTTTCTCAATGCATCGTTTATTCCTAGTTTTGCTCAAAACGTTAATACCCAAATAAGTAAAACAGTTCTGACTTACGGTGAGCAAATGGGAGATAAGAAATACAGAAAAATCGACTATCACTTAAAACCTTATCTATGGAACCGATTTCTATTAATGGCTTCTATCCATTTCGACAATGGAAAAAAACTGGACACACAATTTCTTATTACCTTTTGGCCGAAATCCATTTATTCCATAAAATATATAAATCAACTGGTTAACACTCCAGAAACAGAATATTTTGATTTACCAGAGCAACATGCGCTCTTTGATGGCGGCGAAGAAAATTTTCAAACTTTGTTAGAAACCTCCCACCAATATTGTTACATCCAACTGTCGAACAACTCAGTTCAATGTGTCAATATATCTGAAAATAAAGAAAAAATTGACGTCAATGACAAGAAAACAACATAGCATGTGGATATTTAATCCAACCCTTAGGCGCCAGCTAACTAACCAAAGTAATGGGGAGAGCAAAAAATTGCACTCTACAGATTGCAAAATTTTAGAGCTTTTATGTCAAAATCAAGGCGAAACCGTTTTAAAAAGTACCCTAATCGACGTGGCTTGGCCAGGGCGAGTCGTCTCGCAAGCTAGTTTAACTCAGTCTATAGCCCACCTACGTATAGCTTTAGGTGACAATGGCCGACAACAAAATATTATAAAAACAGTCCCAAAGCATGGTTATTTACTGGTAAGCAACATAATAAGCCTTGAGGTGCCAATAGTTCTTGAACAAAACAACTCATCAACACCTAGTTCAGAAATAATCCCAGACACTCTCCAACCTCAAGACCATGAGAAGACCAGTCTATCGGCCCATCTACAATACCTTCAAAGATTCATTCTATTGACTCTCTCACTGTTATTTTTAGTTAGTCTCACTTGGTTAACGCGGATCATATATTACAATAGCACCACAGATCGTATTCAATGGAACCAGCGTGAACATTTGGGCGTAACGTACTATTTTACTGATACTAAAAATGGAGATAAACGTTTCAATGACCTCAAAGGGAGATACTCAAGTGACTTACGTATGCTCTATATTTCTGAAAACCCTGAGCAACTCTATGTATCGTGTGTTTATCAACCTAATAATTTACATGAACACAACACAATGAATTTTAGTTTTTCCCGAGACTATTCAATCGAGCAAGTAAGAGAGGAAATTAATGAACAATGTCGGTAAAGCCATTATTTTTCTGGTCTTGGCAAATATACTCGTCATTACGTTTATCTCATGGATAAATACCCTTAATCATCCTCTATTCTTAGATGGTCGAAACAACATCATGTTATTTTCTCATGGTCGTACATATAAAAAATTTGAAGTCGACTCCTTCAAAGAAGTAATTACCGTAGATCATCTGTGGGGAGGAGTTCACGATGCGCATTGTAGCTTATTATCCGAAGGCGAAAACAAAGCCCTCAACATCTATTACTCCGTTTATTTCTGGGGTGCAGACCTCTTTTCGACAACCAACGCGCTACGTAGCGCAAACTACACTCCCTCAACAGAACTTGATTTCACTGAAGCACACTTGATTGAGAATTCATCGGAACAATTTTTCCAGACCTTATACCAAGATAAGTATATTTTCTGTTATTCCAGTTTATTGACCGGCAGTGTCCAGTGTATCACGGCCGATTAATTAGAGTAATCAATCTAAATCATCAACAGATTTAGTTATAACTAAACGTGTTGATTATAAACATGTAAATATCAATGACTTAATTTATTCATTTAAAATCAATCTAATGACGAGTAATTTAAATTTCGGATTTGTTTATTAGTGTTCTTAAGGGTTTATGGACATAGTACTAGCAAATAGGACATATTTGAGAAACGTAATACTCATGATCAGAAAAAGAGAACCTTTAAAGATTACTGCACTCTTGTTAGAAGGAAGCCCAATCACAGCAATTTCGGGACCAATCGAAATGCTGACAATTGCTTCAATGCAAGCAGGATTACCAGCGCCACTGGTCAGTTATGTATCAGTCACAGGGGGGCCGACTCAATTCTTAGGGGGGCTAACAATTAACAGTAGTACGCATTGGGAATCCGTCGAACATACCGACATTTTAATAATAGGTGCTTGTGGTGACATAAATAAGGGGTCTTATGTCTTACCCAAAGAGGTTAAATATTGGCTAAAAAAACAAATTACGCAGTGTGAATTTGTTCTCTCTTTATGTACGGGGACATTTCTTCTGGCTGAGCTTGGGGTTTTAAACAAACGAAGCGCAACTACACATTGGGTATATGCTGAAGATTTTCGAAATCAATTCCCCCAAGTAAAATTCAAACCACACTTGAAAATAACTCATGAAGACCGATATATTTGCACCTCCAGCATTAAAGAATACTTTGCTGCAACAATTTTGTTAATTGATGCTTTGTTAGGCACGGCCCAAAGAATTAAATGTGAACAGTACTTAGGAGGTGATGTTTCAAAAATTAAGCGAATTTGTTTAACGAGCTTTGCTCAATACCATCAACATAGCGACAGTTTGATTGATCGGTTACAAGAGTGGATGCACAATGAAGACCCAAGCAGGCTATCTGTCGCTATGTGTGCAGAGAAAAGTTTTTTGAGTGAAAGGCAAATGAAACGTCGCTTCAAAGCAGCAACTGGCGAATCTCCAATGAACTACATACAACGTATTAGAGTGGTATTAGCGAGAGACAAGCTGGACACTACCAGCTTAAACATAGAACAAATATCCCAGCAAGTTGGTTACAGTGACACAAACCATTTTAGGTCGCTGTTTAAAAAATTTTACGACATGACGCCCACAGAATATCGCAAAGCGACACAGGCTTGTGAGATTTAAGCACCTTAATTCTAACTGGACCTAAGCCCTTAGCTAAAAAGGGAGTTATTCACTTAGATTGAAATGATTAACCCAATAATAAAGCTGGTATCTCTCCGGCTTTGAGCTCCACAGCCTTCATCAATTCAACTTTAAGAAAGTTGATGTCTCTCCGCCTACGCTTGTATCTGCAAGCGTTCAACGACAAACCACAAGGGAAAGAAAAGCGAAACAAAAACAAAGTCGACTAATTTACCTGCAAGAAATAAACGATGACGATCTTGGTGAGTCAAATGCGTATTGATTATAAAATTCAGGGCGAGTAATCATGTGGATAAAAAGTGGCAACTAACATTCACTAGATACACTGTTAGCTCGTAAACCGTAAAAAGTTCAGCCTTAGGTTCAATCTGACAAACATCGCTTAAAAAATAATGACTGCCAGATTAGGCCCAAGCAACTACTTTTGATGTGACATTTTTGCCACTCAGACAAATACTATTGAGAGAGTTTTTCTAAGACAGGGGTTATGGACCGATGAAGCTCACTGGACTCATATGCACCAGCTAATAATTTACTCGGATAAGCAATTGAATGGCTTAATACCTCACCAATATTGTTAATATGAATACGCTTATCAGCCACACAAGCACTCAAACATGTTCTAATAAATTGTTGGGATGTATCAAGCTCAAGCAAGCGTGCGCATCGCAGCGCTTCTTTGGTTCTTTCATAAAGCATTTCTTCAGATAACACGATTTACCCCTTCTCCATTCAATAGCATAACAATATGAAACTCTTCGCTTTTCCTCATCGCAGCAAGGAAAAGGCTCTCTCTCATTTCTCTTTGAATTATATTGTCGCTAATTACATACTTCGTCAAAACGTCAATCGCTTGTTGCTCGTTAATGTCTTCCTGACTAACTATCGCTGACAAGACACTTTTCGATAGATTTGACGAAATATCAAAATTTAGTTCTTTTGCCTTTACAATCATCGCTTTTATAACTTTGTTTTTTTGAGCTCTGATAGTACATATCTTCAGCTCATGCTTATCAAATGCATATCCAATGTCATCTAACAGTTGGCTCAATTCTTGATACACTTTACATTCCTCTAGTTCATTGTTCTTGTTCCTCATATGTTAACGTTATATGTTTAAAATAAAACAGTGAAACCAATTGCACCAACAAAACAAACCAACCAAATATCATGTAGTTATAAAAATAACACCATTATTACGTCCATAAGATCAGATATATATGTCCTATTTGGTTACTATATTGGTAATGATAGCGATCTATTTACATTGATAGAACTAGCATATTAAAATGAAATTCATTAGAAAAAGACATATACCCTAAGCATTCAAGACTTTTAGTTTCACGGTTAATATATAAACCATTGATTTAGTATGGCTATTTTTATTCTAGCTTAACCTATGGTTGAAGTTGCTTATTTTATTTTTCATGTGCGGGTGGATAATAACGCACAGAATCTAAAAAAAGGAACTGAAAATGTTATATGCACAACCAGGAACTGAAAATTCGATTGTCGATTTCAAGCCGCAGTATCAAAACTTCATAGGAGGGGCATGGGTAGCACCGAAACATGGAAAATATTTTACTAATACCTCCCCAATCAACCATTCTGTAATTTGTGAAATTCCAGCTTCGACTCAAGAAGACATCGATTTGGCAGTTAATTTTGCGCACAATGCGAAAAATGACTGGGCTTCAACATCAGTCACTGAGCGTTCAAACATATTATTAAAGATAGCTGAGCGTATTGAGAACAACCTTGAGATGCTTGCTATTACTGAAACATGGGACAATGGGAAACCTATTCGCGAGACTCTCGCCGCTGATATTCCACTCGTTGTCGACCATTTCCGCTATTTTGCTGGATGCATTAGAGCTCAAGAAGGTTCCGCTGCGGAACTAGATTCACAAACCATGACCTACCACTTCCCAGAACCTGTTGGTGTTGTAGGACAAATTATCCCATGGAACTTCCCACTCTTAATGGCCGCTTGGAAGCTGGCACCCGCGCTGGCTGCTGGCTGCTGCGTAGTATTAAAACCAGCGGAACAAACTCCTGCATCAATCTTAGTATTGATGGAGCTCATCGAAGATCTAGTCCCTGCCGGTGTAATCAATGTCGTAAATGGCTATGGTTCAGAAGCAGGTCAAGCACTTGCTACACATAAAAAGATTGCTAAAGTAGCCTTTACTGGCTCTACAGAAGTTGGACAGCATATTCTGAAGTGTGCCGCTGAGAACCTAATTCCGTCAACAGTCGAGCTAGGTGGTAAATCTCCAAATATTTTTATGGCTGATATATTTGATCACGAAGACAGTTACCTTGATAAGTGTATCGAAGGTGTCTTGTTAGCTTTTTTCAATCAAGGTGAAGTCTGCACGTGTCCTTCTCGAGTTTTGATTCATGAATCAATTTACGATCGCTTCATTTCACGTTTGCAAACTCGCATGAAAACGATCCAACAAGGAAACCCACTCGATACCGACACACAAGTTGGTTCACAGGTGTCACAAGAGCAATTTGACAAAATTCGCAAATACATAGCTCTTGGTCATGAAGAAGGTGCCGAATTACTTATTGGTGGTAACAGCAATGAAGACAATGGTTACTTTGTCGAGCCTACCCTCTTCAAAGGAACTAACGATATGCGTATTTTCCAAGAAGAGATTTTTGGCCCAGTCGTTGCTGTTACTACATTTAAGGACACTGAAGAAGCTCTGGCAATCGCCAACGATACTGAGTATGGCTTAGGTGCTGGAGTATGGACACGTGACAACAATCTGATTTCACATATGGCGAAAAATATACAAGCTGGGCGAATTTGGGTTAACTGCTACCATGCTTACCCTGCTCACGCTGCGTTTGGCGGCTATAAAAAGTCCGGGATTGGTAGAGAAACACACAAAATGATGCTAGACCACTACCAGAACACCAAAAATATCATCGTTAGCCACAGTGTTAATCCTTTAGGCTTCTTTTAAAAATTAAGCTAATTGTCTGCCCGAAAACCTAATGGGCAGACAAACATTTGGTTCATTATATTTATGGTCTAAGCCATGCCCATTTCCTTGACCCCTTTACAATGCAAGACTGAAAAAATATCCGCCTTCTTAGAAGGCAATTTCGCTTTATCATCCCTAGAAAGGGGCTTCCGCGCTATCAATTCTTCAATAACTACAGTTGTTGCTCATACTCTATGTCCTGCTTATCTTGGTGTCGTACATATCGGCAAATGACTTTTTCATTCACACCGACCGTATCTACAAAATACCCTCTAGCCCAAAAGTGATTTCCCCATAGTCTCGGCTTTGTTGCGTAATTCATTGGAACTAAACCTACGATCTGATCAGCTACATTCACTCCCTCTTGTAGCCCTATACCTAAACCTAAACCTCGTTATAAAACAACCAACTGGAAGCAAAATACAATCAATAACTCATTAACCGCGGTTCTTTGACCTTTTGGATTGATGAAGAAGCGATAAGTGGCTGGACGCAAAGCAAACAGAATAAGCGCGGGAGGCCTCGTCGGTTCAGTGATTTAGCTATCACGACAGCCCTCATGGTGAAACGAGTTTTTTCTATGCCATTAAGAGCGCTGCAAGGTTTTATCAACTCGATATTTAGGTTAGCCCATGTACCGTTAAGTTGTCCGCATTACACCTGCATCAGTCGTAGAGCCAAGCAAGTTGAGG
>NZ_JBFSUD010000128.1:0-7923 GCF_041467175.1 Vibrio sp. 10N.247.310.24 | reverse complement strand
AAAGGCTCACACACAACGCAGGACTAGGGAAATTATGAGGGGATCCGTCAGCGCCTTGCTATACGTTTTTTTCGTCGCCTGTTTTTTAGCTCAATTAAACTGCGAGTAAAGCTACGCTGTTTAATCCATAACACTTCAAAAGCGTAAATAGGTGAGAAGATTAGATGTTGAACCTCCTGAGGAAACGCATCAATATCACCGAAAGCCCCTAACTTAACGAACACCACATAAAAAAGCATACACATAATGAAAACAGTCAGATAGAAATACGTTCTTGCTATGTTCCATGTAATTTCGTGGGGATTACTGTATATCAAGTAATAGGCTCGAATCCGTTTCCATTTTCTAATGCGCCAAAACTTTTTAATTGTTAATGGTGCTTTAGCAAAACCTTTGACAATAAGCTTTCCTAGCTTTCCTAGGTATGGTGAAAATAGAGCTAACAATAAGCTCATGATGACCTGAGGGTCTAAAATCAGTTCTAAAATATCCATACTTCCTCAAACGTATAACGCCAAGCTAACGTGCCCGAGACCTTGGCATAAACTTTTGCGAAGCAAAAATGCTACGCGTTCTGGGGCACTGTTGAGCGCCTTGTTAGTAGGTTTTACCTACCTTGTTCAACCCAGTTTTGGATCACCTCATTCACATCTTGGTTGTAGTAAACAACTTGATATTTTTCGCCTAAAAAAGCGGTATCAAAAATCTTTTTATAATTTGTAGACTCCCTTGTCGACATTGTTGGTTTTGCCAACATAAAATATCGCTCTGAAACATCTCCATATATGTTTCTATAGCGTAGTCTGACATACGTGGATAAGTTAATAGCTGTGCTCATGTTCGTATCAGAATTTTTAACTGCAAAATCATACTGATATTTTTCCCAAAGTTGATAAGACTTTTCAGATTTGGAAATTAAAGTTGTATTTTGATCTTTTATTTCGGACTTCATGAATTCAGACCTAATAGGTTTGACTACGAAGTACTGTTTTCTAAACTCAGAGTCAGAACTTGTTTGGGCATAAAGTATAGTCATGACTTCACTTTGAAGGTCAAACCACTCACCGGCTCGGTTTATTATTTTAACTGTATCGGCTTCATCAGCTAGACGTACAACTTCAATTTGCGGATATGTTTTATAAGAATTGTACCTTGCAGTTGTTTCATTCATAGCCACTTGAGAGCTAGCAACCCATAACTGAGCTCCACTGATGACTAAGCTTAGCCCTCCGATAAAGAATATAGTGATCAGTTTTTCATATCGTTTCGCTATGATGTTCAACCATCGACAAAGTTTGCGCATTTTCTAATCCTTACTAGGCTGCTGCTAACCTGCACTGCACTCCTGCAAAGCCACTGTAATCACAGAACTCAACAAAAAACGAAAATGCCGAGCATTAGCAGGCTGCTTAAGTAATTTGTTATAAAACTTTCCAAGCAGTTACAGAGAAAGCACCAAGGTCCTTATCTAACACTTTCTGACCTGCTTTGTGAGAAAAAGTGCTCAAAGACCTATACAGTTTTGTACTCGTTCCTTCTTGCTTGTCGAGAACGAGCAAGACATACTTTTCTTCCGGTATTTCCTTTGATGTCAATTTGTCAAAGTCAGCCCGCAAGCTATTCATAACTTTTGATTGAAAGTTGCCACCTAGTACTTTTACCTCACATGCGAAAACACCTTCCTGATACAAATCGTACTTACTTTTCGTTGCGTTTGTTTGCAAGTCTTCCTGCTCAAGGTAAAGAAAGATTTGTCCTTGAAGCCATAACTCTCTACATCCGCCAGCTTTGAATATTTTACTTATTTGGTTTCCGTGAACATCGAAGAAATCACTCATCCAGCTAATATTGCTCAAATGTACCTCACTGTTTTATAACGAATGACATGGATTCCCCCTACCGAGGATCTGCCACACTTATGTGGTACTTAAATGCATCGGAGGCACCATGTCTGATTATTCTTATTTCTACGGTATCGACCTAGCTAAAAACCACTTCAGTATTCATGCTGTAGACCAAAATGGTAACGTCATACTTCATAAGTCAGTAACCCGCTCTAAACTACTGACTACAATAGCAAATATGCCACTCATGCGTATAGGCGTTGAAGCGTGTGGTGGTGCACATTATTGGGCAAGAACACTCAATAAACTGGGTCACGACGCCCGTATCATGGCCGTTAAATACGTGGTTCCTTATCGAACTAAAGGGAAGAACGACCTTAATGATGCAGTAGCTATCTGCGAAGCTGTTCAGCGTCCATCTACTCGCTTTGTGCCCATACCCCCCCGATCAACAAGCTATCTTATCGGTACATAGAATGAGAGAGCATTGGGTTCGTGAACGCACCGCGCTTATGAATCGCATGCGTGCCCTACTCTCTGAATTCGGGTTGATCATTCCTGTTGGCCGCTCTTCATTAATGAAACACGTTCCCTTAATGCTTGAAGACGCAGAAAGTGAACTACCACACCTCGCAAGAACGGTGATTGCCGATGCTTATCACCACCTTGGTGAATTGAATCAGCGTATTGCCGATACTGAACAAGTTTTCGATTCTTTTGCTAAGGTCAGCGCTAATGTTCAGCGAGTGATGAAGGTTCGAGGAATTGGGCCGCAAACTGCAACAACGATACTCGCTTCGATAGGTAACGGCTCTCAATTTGATAAAAGCCGTGATTTCTCTGCTTGGCTAGGATTCGTACCAAAACAATATTCGACGGGAGGAAAGCCACGCTTAGGTCGGATAACCAAACATGGCGATAAATACTTACGAACACTATTAGTTCATGGCGCAAGGACCGTAATTGCCAACCTTGGCGACAAGCAAGATAAGTTAAGTCAGTGGTTTCGAGGCGTTCTAGAACGAAGAGGAATGAACCGAGCGATAGTGGCACTTGCCGCGAAGAACGCACGAATTATATGGTCGCTTTTACACAATCAAACAGAATACGAAAACTATGCTGCTTAAGTAAAAAACTAAGCAGCATAAAGAGTTAAACCCACCGGGTCATTGCAGACGCTAATGATGGAGATAGGTTAAGACCACTTGCGGAGAGCCTGTTAATGCGGCGGACACACTAGATGTCATCTAACGAATAAGGCACCGCAGTCGCGTAAGTCATCAGGGCCACGACGTATGCGAATCGTCGATAAGTAGACCGAATGTAGAGCGGCACTCCAAAACCCATCAACATAAGTTTAGCGGATGTTTGACAACCGAGGGAATCCATGTAGCCGCATTAAGGTGTGAGCAACGCTACCACGAAGCCTAACCATACCACCGTAAGCATGAAACCCAACGATGGAATAAAAAATGCTAAGCGTTGGGAGTCACTCTTAAATGCTTGTATGGATAATAAGCGCTCCAATCGGGTAAGGTGAGACCCAGACTTTAGCTGCAACTAAAGTTCTTCTATCTGGTAGTTCGATTAAATGCTGGTTCCTCTATCGAGAGACCGATAACAAGTACGAACGCCAGATAGAACCCCAAGCACCACACTCGAATAGTCTTCTGGGTCTCGAGCCCGCATTTGCAAGCAAGAGTTAGCTTATTATGAATACAAACACACTTCAAAACATTAATGTCGGCGTTGATACAGGCAAATCACAATTAGACATTTACATCCGTCCTCTCGATATTTACTTCACTGTCCCCAACAATGAAAAAGGCATCAACGAAGCGGTAAAAACTATCGCTAAACACCGCCCTAGCCGCGTGGTTATCGAAGCGACTGGTCAATTGGAAATGCCTTTCATATTTGCCTGCGACAAAGCAAAACTTCCATACGTCATTGCTAACCCTTTGCACGTAAAAAGATTTGCTGGAGCCATTGGACGAAGAGCTTGTTAGGGCTCTATTTTAAACGTAGACAAAACTTGTTTGAAACCACCAGTAACTTTTTCTAAATCTTCTGTTGCCACCTGATTAGTCAAATATGCTACTTTCTCGAGCGAGGCAAAAGAATAAGACTCTGACACATGAGGTACATCAATATTAACAACCGAGATATTAAATTCATATTTAAAGCCATTAAACTCGGTACCATTGATAAATGTCTTAGCTTCTTTTATTTCATTATCACTACCTAGGTTTAATATACTGGGGATTGCTTTAATGCGAGCTTCAATATCCAGTTCAACAAACTCTTTAAGTTCGAATGATTGATCTGTTGGATATACTTCTATTTTAATGATTGCGTATCCAGGAGACTCAACAAAAACAAATCTAACATCTTCGTTTACGAAGTCTTCAGTGACTTCCCAATTTGCAGGGTAAGAAAATGAAAGCCCATCTTTTTCGTATTTTAATTGATTGTTCATATCCGCAGGTTTTTCTGAACATGCCGATATAAAAAATAATAAAACGAGAATATTTAGATACTTCATAATTGATTGAAACTCCTAGAGCCCTAACGCCCATTTAAGGGGCTGATAATAGTTTGCTAAAATTATGTAGCGAAGCGAAACCGAGCAAACTGTTAGCAGTCCCGCTTTAAATTCTTGTGAGGTATACTCTTCACCGAAACTCTCGTAACACTTTGAAAAGTAACCCCAAACTCTGATTATTAACTTGGTTATTTCGAACTCAAAGCCAATTTTGCGCACCAAAGTTAATACACTTTCAGTTAATTCTATATCAATGCACTCAACGCAAAGTAATGGAAATGGTAAGTGATAATACCATTCGCTATCCCAGCCCGATATGTAGCCATTAACTACCTTAGTACTGTAGCAAGGCGGATTAGGGAGTTCTCGCATTTCCGAGATGAGTTCATTCCATTTTGTGTTGTTGGCCGCACCAACAAATTGCTTTTCAGCAATGATCCTTTTAGCTTCTTTCACGTCCTGTTCATCGGACACTGCATCAGCCATTGGCAGAAGACTCATGTGTATACCTAACGCCGCAATCTTGCGAACCCCCTCATAATCAGGCGTAAAAACAATGAGGTAGACGCGCATCGCCGTCTTTGATCTAATGAATATCGCTGAACACACATTTCGAACAAGTGGGTTAACAATGCGCGACATTCAGGTTCTACAACAAACCATACAAAACCAATGCCCCTCCATTCACAAAAAACGCGTTAGTTCTCTGATGCTTGCTACAAAAAGTGTACTTGACGGCTCAGACTTGAAACTAATACCACGGTAAAACATGCGATCAAACGCGTTGATAGACTGCTTGGAAATCGCCAACTACATCGTGTTAATTGCTTTGTTACACGATCTTTGTCAACGCTTCGCTTTAATTGATAAAGAATTGATTTGCCAAGATTTACTGTAAATTGAGTTTAATTAGACTGGTTCAATTAAGCGAGCAAAATATCATTTCAACGGCAATAACTGTGAAACGAAACAATCCCTTTTTCTTACGCCATTTGTACGATCTGGTTTCAGCAAGTTTTAAGCTGACAAACCAAATATCCTTACCACAATTGGGATTGAAAATGCTAAGAAGAAAACACTGATACAGGATAAAATGAGGCATAACCAAATAACAATTGAAGCGTAAATTAGCTGCTGAAACTCCTGAATTTAGGGCAATAATAGTTCAATGCCGAACCTGATGAAATGAAAACTAAAAGGCAACAAAGAAGAAGGAAACTCACCCTACCTTACACCTAAAAAACTAACGGCTCAATCGCTGAACTGAGCCAAAAAACTGCGATCTTAGAGTTCGTGTAACGCCTTGCTAAGTGGCGGCCAACGTAACACCTAACCTAAAGCAAAGTACCTTAACCACAAAACCACTTGGAACCAAAAATGCCGCGCGTTGGCTGTCAGTCTTTAGCAATTTGTTATAGTGCCTTACCATTAACAAGTGACCAATGATGAGGCATTAATTCTCGTATCGTTTTGAATACTAGTTTATTTTCTGATTTAGCGTCGTAGCGACACCATTAAAGAACCCTATAGTGTAACCCTCAATATCACAAGAACCGGCACAGGCATGGGCGGGGGATATCATGCAAAGCAAAAAGACACTTGTTAGTTTATTCACAGTATTGCTCCTCTGCAGGGAGCGATGTGCTGACTGAACCATCTAGCAAATGATTGTAAGTAAGGTAAGCCACCGTTCTAGCTTTAGTGTTGTAGGTCAGCGCTGTGATTGTTTTGGATGTATTGGTTCTATCTCTTACGGGGATACGGACAAATTTTTTACAAGCGATGACTTTATCGTATTCGTCACCTATCGCCATGGCTTTGTCAACATTAGCCTCAGTCTTCTCACTCCAATTGTAATATAGGTTTTTCTGAGTTTGAAGTGCATCTTGCTTCAATGCATTGCGTACGGGTTCTGACACTTCTAACGCATTGATAAATGCCTCTATATCATCGCGTATTCCGTCTTTATTTTCATCACGACCTGTCAGGGAGTCACTTCTGTCTAATGTGTAATCAAATTTTCGGTACAGCAGAGTAAATTGGTCATCAATTGTAGGCTGAGACTTAAGCTCTGCTGCGAGCGCCGGCGTTTTTTTTAAACTCTGATGGTGTTGATTGTGATTTGGGTCTGAAGGCGTGGTGTTTTGCTGGTTACATCCAGCGAGAAACAACAGAGCAAATAGCAATAACTTTTTCATATGAATAGTCCATGTTTTTTATGAATATTACATGTGTGCTTGTTGATAGACCAATTGCGTTTTGTTATACCGAGTAATAACAATGGTACGGTTTTGTACGTTAAGCATTAAATCAATGATTTGGAACGGTGCGCTGTTTAGCTGGATCCTACGGTCATTAGCAAAAAGCAATCAAAAATCAGTATAGGCTTTGTTGCGTAATTAAATTTAGAGATAGAGCCACCCCGTTTCGCGTATTTCTTAGTCAATACGACAAATTTCAGGCATACCTAACCCAGTAAGCTTGTTCAACGCTTTTATCATCGCGTAAGTTTCACCCACCTGGGCATTGTAATTTCTGGCAACCCACGGCGAGATTTCGAGGGTGACCACGCTCCCAGAAGGCTGCCCCTTTTCTTGGGGGAATAAGCGCAATGGCTCCCTTAATCTTAATAGCAGCGTGACACGCTCTCGTGTCGTAAGCGCCATCACCAGACACCTCAAGGATACTTCGGCGTGTTTGTTTCAGTAAGTTCGGGAGTACTTCTCCATCTGTAACCGTCGATAAACTTAGCTCGGCGGCAATGATCTCATGAGTGCTGTAGTGGTCTAATGATCCCGGACACCAAATTAGGTGGTAAAGTCTCCACCATAAATGAGGTGTTCAATGACAAAACGACAACGACGTACATTTTCTACTGAGTTCAAACTAGATACTGCAAGTTTGGTTCTTGATCAAGGGTACTCCATACCTGAAGCAGCTAACTCTATGGGCGTAGGTGAAACGGCTTTACGGCGATGGGTCGACCAACTCAAAGTTGAGCGAGGTGGGATGACTCCAACGGCTAAAGCCCTCACGCCTGAGCAAAAGAAAATCCAAGAGTTAGAAGCCCGGATTAACCGGCTAGAACGAGAAAAATCCATATTAAAAAAGGCCACCGCTCTCTTAATGTCGGACGAACTCGAACGTTCTCGTTAATAGACAAGTTGAGGGAGCATGAATCGGTCAAAATGCTTTGCGAACTGTTCAACGTAGCTTCGTCTTGTTACTACGAGTTTAAGCAACGTAAGCCGGATGCCAGTCGCATTCGTCTAGCTAGCCAAATTAAAGAACTCTTCAACATGAGTCGAGGCTCTGCTGGCAGCCGTACTTGTCTCGATGCTGAGCGAAGAAGGCATAAAGCCGGACGATTCAAGGTTCGCATCGATATAGACATGCAAAAGTAGAAAGGCCAGATATTCCAAATCTACTGAAGCGTGAGTTTTCTGTCAGTACTCCGAATCGTGTTTGGTGTGGCGATATTATACCAATTCCATTAATTAACTTACCAATCGAGTCCAATCTCTAAAGCAGAGG
>NZ_JBFSUD010000127.1:0-7946 GCF_041467175.1 Vibrio sp. 10N.247.310.24 | reverse complement strand
AAGAGAAGCTGCTTAGTAAACAAGCGAATGATGACAACTACCTTGAAAAACGCCGGTAGTTTAGGTTGGTTTGTTGACTGAATCTAAATCGAGCCCATGTAGTACCGGTAAGTGCGTTGATATCAACATTAAGGAACAGATCGTTTTCACCGGCATCTAACAGGTAATCTGTAAACACTTGTTCGTTAGCGCCATCGAAGCTGCCATCTTGGTTCCAGTCTATCCACGCCGAAAGGTAACCGGTTGTTGAAGCTTCAATCACCACTTTTGAATCAAGCCCGGCTTCAAGCGCCGTAACAAAACCGATACCACCGTTTGCCCACTCGTCATCAATGCCAACACTTTCATCCGATTGTGGAGTTACGTAGCCATCAAGGTCGGCATCGGGTGCATCAGTGCCTAACCAAGTCACACCATCAAGTTCATGTCGAGGACCATTGCTGGCGAGTAGGGTTAGGTAGCTGTCTGGCGCATCACCAAAGTCGATGTTGGAATCTTCATCCACAACTGGCGCATTCGCACAACGAGCGCCATCATTTTGATTAGAAGAAGGCCCATTCGATACAAATTCAACGGCTGGAACAATTCCTGCTGCGATATTGCTCGCGTTGTCTGGAGACAGATTGATACGGTAGATTTTCCCGTCTTGATTTCGAGATACGTAGTAATAGCCGTTTACATCAAAATAACCCGCTCCGAATGTACCTAACTCACCAGTATCACCGATGTAAGTTTCGGCACCGGTTGTAGGATTGAAGCTGTATAAGCCTCCGGAGTTATTATCGATACCATATAAAGAACCATCACTTGGGTGGAAAGCGAAATCAGTCAGTTTACGGTTGCCGGGCTACCAGCTATTTTGTTAACTGTAACAGTCGCGTTTGGGTCGGCGTCTAACGGCGATAGATCAACGGTGAACAAGCCTTTTCCTGTACGGTAAAGGTAATACACATGGTCATAGACATCGCCGACATAGAAAGTGTGATCGGTTGGTAATCCACTGGTATTGATCACTTCTGCTTGGAAATCCTGTCCAAGGCGAACCAAGCGTTTATTGGTAGTGTCATAGCCATAAATATATCTGTCTTGAAAGTCGAAACCAACACCATTGATATTGGCGTTCATGCCCGTATCGTCTTCTAACAGGGTGGTTGAGCCTGTCACTAGGTTCACGCCCCAAACTTGTACGGGTGTCGATTGGAATAGGTAAGCCTGGCTCGGACAGGTATCGAATGGCGCTGCGTTGGCGACCAAAGGCGCACTTAATAGCAAACTTAACGTTGTAATTCTCATATCTACATCCTTGTCATAGAAGGTCTAGATACTTTTACAAGTTACGTGCCACTTTTAAGTTGTTGATTTTTTATTGTTTATATTCTAAATCACTGAGATGTGCAATATATTCTCGAAATGAGAATTCAAATGAAACTAATCTTTTATAGATCATTTCAAATTGATAAATCGATTTGAGAAGCTGATGTTGAGACCTAAAAAAGCCCTGACTTTTAGTCAAGGCTTAGGTTGTCGATTAGAGGGGGATATGCTTAGTCTATCCGCACACCGAGCAATTAGGCATCTTCATTAAATTCATTTCACGCCAGCTGTGAGACATGGCATCGAGAATTAAAAGTTTGCCTTGCTTTGGTTGTCCAAACTGAGCAATAACCTTGATAGCTTCCAAAGCTTGAGCTGCGCCCACCATGCCAACTACCGGTGCCATCACACCCGCTTCAACACAGCTTAGTGCAGCGTTGCCGAATAGAGCACTCAAGCACTGATAACACGGTGCGTCAGTATCTTGATAAGTGAATACGCTGATCTGGCCTTCCATACGAATAGCAGCACCAGAAACTAATGGTGTTTTCGATGCGTAGCACAAGCGGTTCAACTGATTACGTGTTTCCACGTTGTCACTGGCATCAAGAACTAACGAGTGCGCTTCAATTAACTTTGCAAGCGCTTGATCATCAAGCCTGTGGTCGACGGTTTCAATCGTCAGATGAGGGTTCAATACCTGCAGCGACTCAGCTGCCGAATCGACTTTCTTCTTGCCAATATCAGCATCGGCGTGAAGGACTTGTCGCTGTAAGTTTGAAAGCTCGACAATATCATCATCGATCAGTGTTAGCTTACCAATACCCGCAGTCGCAAGGTATTGGGCAGAGGCACAACCTAAACCTCCAGCTCCTAAGACTAAGATTGAGCTCTGCTTTAGCGCTTCTTGGCCTTCAAAATCAAACTGCTTAAGAATGATTTGACGGTTGTAGCGAAGCATCTCTGCGTCAGACAGTATTTCCATCAGTAAGCCTCGTTAGTAAAGCGTCGAGTTAAACAGTTGGATCTGAACCGTTTCACCGACTTCAACACGGCCGCGTTCGCGCTCTAGTACCACAAAGCAGTTTGCTAAACTCATTGAGCGGAAAGCGCCAGAGCTTTGGTTACCCGTTGTTTCTACCACAAATTGACCGTTTTCAATCGAGTAAATGCCACGCTGGTAATCAGTACGGCCTGGGCCTTTTTTGAATGCAGACTTGGTGATAGCAGGAATAGATTCCGGAGCTGTCCACGCTGTGTGACCAGCCAATTTAGCAAGCATAGGTTGAACCAAAACATACATGGTCATCATCGCCGATACTGGGTTACCCGGTAGGCCGCAGAACCACGCGTTATCCAACTCACCAAATGCGAACGGTTTACCGGGTTTGATAGCTAGCTTCCAAAAACCGATTTGCCCCAGTTCTTCAAGAATGTCTTTCGTGTAATCAGCTTCGCCAACGCTTACGCCGCCAGAAGTCACAACCACGTCTGCTATTTGCTGTGCTTTCTCGAACGTCTCTTTAAGCGTTGCAGTGCAATCTGGGATGATGCCTAGGTCTATAGCTTCACAACCAAACGCTTCAATTAGTGGTTTAATGCCGTAGCGGTTGCTGTCGTAGATCTGACCGTCTTCAAGAGGTTGACCTAGTGGCTTTAGCTCATCGCCGGTAGAAAAGAACGCGACTTTAGGCTTCTGTAACACTGTCACGTGGCTCACACCCAGCGAAGCAATCATTGGAATGTCACGAGGTGTTAAACGTTCACCGCGGCTAAGAACGATATCACCTTGTTTGATGTCATCACCAGTAGGGCGAATATTATTGTTCAGCTTGATGTCGTCTTGTTGAATTTCAATGCCAGTATCAGTTTCAACCGTATTTTCTTGCATGATTACGGCGTCACAACCTTCAGGGATCTTTGCGCCAGTCATAATGCGAATACAGGTGTTGCTTGGCCATTCACCTTCGAACGGTTGGCCTGCAAAAGATTTGCCTGCTAATGGTAGTACTTTACCGTTCTCTAGGTCTGCTAAGCGCAGTGCATAGCCATCCATTGCTGAGTTATCAAAAGGAGGTACGAAAATAGGGGAAAGAATATCTTCAGCAAGGACATAACCTAATGCTTCAGCAAGAGGTAGAGATAAAGTCGTTTGGATTGGTTTGATTGGTGATAGCAGCTTATCTAGTGCTTCTTCAATTGGCATTAAGCCCGGAGCGTCGCAACAGCCCATAATTGAAATCCTTTGGTCGTTATTATTTTGATTTAGTGGTTGGCAATAGTGGCTCCATAATTATCAAATCACAGATGTTCGCCAACGAAATTGCAGCCACTTTAGCATAGTTTAAGCCCCGTAAATAATGACCTCCCTTAAAATATGGGTGTATTTAATCAAAATTCCGAGTATCCTTGTTTGCCATCCAGAAGGGGTATTAAAAGAGGAAGTTCAATGTCAGGTCTTAGCGAATCAGCGAAGTTGGTTAAAGATGCGCTAGCAAGCCGCGGATTAGAGACACCAATGCGTCCTAACCAGGTTAGCCGAGAAGAGAAAAAGGAACGAATCGAACACCATATGCGTGAGATTCTAACTCTCCTTGAACTTGATCTTGCAGATGACAGTCTGGAAGAAACGCCGCAACGTATTGCAAAAATGTATGTGGATGAGATTTTCTCTGGTTTGGATTACGCCAATTTCCCTAAAATCACCGTGATCGAAAACAAGATGGGTGTTCGTGAAATGGTTCGTGTAAAAGACATTACCGTCACCAGCACATGTGAGCATCACTTAGTCACCATTGATGGTAAAACCGCAGTCGCTTACATTCCTCAAGGTAAGATCATTGGTCTTTCGAAGATCAACAGAATCGTTCGTTTCTTTGCTCAACGTCCTCAAGTTCAAGAGCGCATGACACAGCAAATCCTTGTAGCATTGCAAACGCTACTAGAAACGGATGATGTTGCTGTAACCATGGATGCGGTTCATTACTGCGTGAAATCTCGTGGTGTAATGGACGCAACCAGCGAAACAACAACAACAGCTCTGGGGGGGATTTTTAGATCAAACCCAGCAACGCGCCATGAGTTCTTACACGGCCTGCGTTAGAACTAAACCTATTCAGATAAAAAAACGGAGCATTATGCTCCGTTTTTATTGGTTGCTTCATAAGCCTACAGATTTACTATTTTCTTAAACTCTTCCTCTGAGTATTTCTTCTCTGTGCTTTTAGTCAAATCTGTAATCATTTTGTATCTAAGCTCAGTTGCCATATCTAAGGTACGCTTAAGCTGTCCGTATGAGTAGTCGGCAGCCATGTTCAGAGCCGCTTGTTTATCTACTTTATACATGTCTGTTAACGTTTTATCTAAGTGTGCGACCTGCTTGTATAGTTGAGTTTCTTCTTTGTCCCAAGTTGCTTTTAGTACTGGTAAATACTTATCTGGGTTTGTAGAAGCGAGGGCGGTTAAACTACGGAACTGCCAATAAGCAGAGTCATCACTGTAGTTATCATCGCCTACTTGGTACGCTTTTGGGTAATCTTGTAGGGTTGAGTATAACGGCACTAAAACAGATTCTGGTAACACGCCGAGGCTTTGCCAAATAATACCTTGAAGCTCTTCTGGCATCTCAGGGCGAAGCTGAATAATATGCGACTCTAGTTGACGTTCAACTCTAATTGGTCGTTTCGATTTTCCTTCCAAAACAGTGTCTTTATAAGTCGCGCTAAGTACCTCTGCCACATTTTCAACTGAGATTTTTGTATCAGGTTTCATAAACAAAGGGTATTGCGTCATGCGACTTTGTTGATGCAGCGAAGGTGTCAGTATTTTTTGGCCTAACCATTCACGATCGATATTATACTCATCACCAATAACTCCGAATGCTTTTGCAAAATTGAAAGATTTTTCATCTGCGTTATCAAGCAGTTTGTTTTGTTCTACAAACTCGAATATGTCTTTTGAATGCAGTACCTCTTTGTTTGCCAAGTTCACACCATGTACACGTAAGCCATTTGCAATCATGGCGTAACTGTCATCTGGTACTTTTACAGCAATCCAATGGTGGCCTGAACCAATTTCAAATAACCACGCCTCATTGGTGTCTGCAATATACAAACTATTTCCTTCACCAGCACCATAGGTTTCGATGTAATGACCGAGTAACTCTACGGCTTGTTTTGCGTTTTCTGCCTGAGGAAGGATTAACGTAGGTATAATGGCTTCGATTACGCCATTGTCGATTAAAGGATCTACCTTGGCGACTTTGTCGTTTATTTCTGCGCTGGTTGTTGCTGAAATGGCAACGTTGTGTTCATTAATCCCACGTTCTTCATAGAATTTTCCGTCGCGATTAACGGTATCCGCATCCCAGTCTGGTATCGCAGAGTAAGCAAAGAAGTGCTTTGGCATCGGAACAATTAACCCGTTACCTAACTGCCAGTCACCTTCTTGGTTATCTTGCGCAGGTCGATACTTTAGGTATTTGTTCCAGTTGTTAATGCTAAAATCTTCATTACGAGCAATCATAATGCTACCGTCGCTCGACGCTTCTTTACCAACAATAAGCCCAGTACAAGCTATCGCATTACTGCTTAGAGCGACAGCTACTGCAGTTGCAAGAAAGGATACAGACCATATTTTCATTTTAATTCTCCGCTTATAAAACAAGATAATTTAAAGTTAACGTTAGTTGTATTTGCAGGTTTTTTATTATCATTTTATAAAATTAAGTGTACTTATCATCACAAGAGAAAATGCTTCTGCTCGTCACATAACTGATATTTCCATTTGAGAATAATTATCTGAAAAATATGCACTTTTTGAATAAATTGATAAGTTATAGTTGTAAAGTAACCTTGCCATATACGTAGCTTTAATTCGTCGTGTTATGAGAAGTATCATTATCACAACAAGACTTTGTTCGTCTCTAACGTATGGTTTTTGGGCTGCAATCGGATAAACAACAGTGCTGAAGCGCGGTATCTTGTGGGGGCTTTTTTGTGCTTGCAATGAAGTAAACTGCAATGACTGAGAATGTCGTCATTCTCTAAAGCGAGGAACGAGTGTAATAGGGAATCTGTTTGTCTGTGTAGTTTCTGACTTGGTATTAGATCCTCAACTCAGTCGTTCCTCCTTCTCGAGGATGACGGTGAGTGAGTAAAATACGAGGGTGGGGGTGCAGAGTGTATTCTACGCCAGCCTATTAGAAGCAAACACTGATGATCTTGCAGAATGAGTGACTTAGTTACTTTCGTCATTCCCTAAAGTGAGGAACGAGCGTAAGAGGGAATCTGCATTTTCGATATGGATTGGTTGGAACGGAAATTAGATGCGCTTTACAGAATCTATAAAGCGCAAATTTGGGTACAGCAGCTGGTGGAATGCTTAAGAAAGATTAAACAAACGCTTAAAGTAATGAACAAAACCGGACGGCTTATTCTCAGCTTGATAGAGGTTCAAACCATCATAAAAACTTGCCATGAACTCTACGCGAATCTCATCATCACTGCTTCTCGATATGCGAGACAACAGCGTAGCGGCTACAGCAGCATGATCATTAGCAAGGCTGTAATCCATTCCTAGTCGTCCTTGAATGAACAACCACAAATGAGTGATTAACTGTAACTGCTGAGCGTTAGAGTTTTGAAACTTGTCGCTGTGCTCAGTGCCCACTGTAGTATCGAATACATTTTGCATTGCCTCATTCGCTTCTTTATTGCTTTCAAAGCGATAGCTTGCATCGATATGTACCTTGGTTAACAGGCCGAGCAACGTCTGACGTGCAGAGTTGTCCGGCTTGTTCTCGCAAGCGTGTCTAAACAGAGCATGGTTTTCATCAATAAATGACTTTAACTCTTTTTCATAGCCAGTCGTCAGCGCTTTTACTGAATCGAGACCAGCGAGCTGTAAACACGCTTCGAGCTTAGTTTGGCGCTGAGGTTCAGTCTGAGTTTGGGTCTCAGTCATTACTCTGTAGCTCTTCCCACGTTACTTCTGCAGATTGCGTGTCGCTGTTTACGAACGCAGAGTTACCCGACAGCATCACTGAAAGGTCCATAGTACGTTGTGTCATCGCTGCTAGCTGCTCAATACCATCGTTGTCTAGACGAACGATCTGAGCCTTCAGATAACCGAATTTACCTTTGTTCTGTTCCCACCAAACATTCGATTTAGTGTTGAAGCTGAACACGCTCACAGACTTAGATAAGCGAGTCGCCTTCTTAACGCGTTCTGGATCGGGTTCACCAACATCAATCCACTCTAAGATTTGGTCATCTAACGACTTCTGCCATAAATCGGGTTCTTCAATGCTAGACAACCCTTTAGTGAACTCAAGTTCAGGAGATGCATTGATACAGAAAGCAATGATACGAGCCATCATGCGTTGTTCTGTTTCAGAAGGGTGTTGAGCAACCGTTAGATTAAAAGAGTCGTAATAGTCGCGATTCATATCGGTTAAAGAGATGCGAAACTTAAAGATTGTTGGTTTGAGAGCCATTGATAGGGTGTCTTAGATAGAAATAGTGGGGGGATGTTACCTTAAATCTCTGAATAGCGTGTAAAAAAATAGCCAGCAGAGGCTGTAATGCCGTTCACTTAAGAGTGAACGGCATTTTTGTTCTTAGCATACCGTT
>NZ_JBFSUD010000126.1:0-8138 GCF_041467175.1 Vibrio sp. 10N.247.310.24 | reverse complement strand
CATGAGAAGCCGATAACGTAGTAGAAATGGCCAGCAAACGCTGCCCGAAGGGTTCGGCTAAATCACTTGTGAGATTAGCAAGAAGCAACCAAACAACAATGAGAAAAGCATCATTGGTCGGCCACCTTCAGCGCTGTATCTGTCTTCCGCTACTTTCATGAAGCGCTGCTTGTGAACCATAACCAGAGGAACAAACACAGCTAGGAACACTAAGATGATACCAGCGTAGTTCAGCACTTGTAGGAACTTGTCTGCAGCAAGCAGTGAACCCGCCAGCGGTAAGATGAAGCTAATGCAGTACGTTACTGCCGTATTTTGGTTGAACATGTCTTTGTTTTGGTTGAACAACGCCATCGCTACACCAAAGAAAGAAGTCAACAACGCCAAGCCCGTGAAGGTAGACAGAACGTTACCCACCCAAGGAGACTGAGCCTTAAACGCCGCCATCAAATCTGATACGTTCTTGAAGCTCCTGAATTGCTCTTCGCTCAAGTTACCCACTACCGCAAACAACCAACATAAGTAACACACTAATGGGATCAGAGAACCGACGATCACCATGTTACGCAGCTGTTTGTCTGTCGCTTCGTGGTTGTAAGAAACTAAGGTTGGAATCACAACCATAAAGCCAAAGCTCGTAAACAGGATGGCACTGGTTTTGATTAGATCAACATGGTCATGGCTGGTTACCTGCATCAAGTTTTCTTGAGTCATGCTCGGCGCTAAGAACACCATGGTTGCAAACAAGCTAGCAAGCATAACGAAGAACAAAGCACGGTTGAGTTTATCAATCACACCGGTGCCACTTGCGACTACAGCACCAGCAAGTAAAGTAAACGTGATTTGGCTCGTCGTTGCGCTAATGTCTACACCTAAGTTAGACAGTAACTTACTCAGCAAATCACCCGCACCCAGAATGTAGGCCATCAATAGGCAGATCAATAACGCGTAAAGTAGGCCGTTGGTAATCAACTGACCTTGTTTGCCCAAGGTTTTTCGGGCAATAGAGTTTAATCCTAGACCGCCACCCGCTTTGATGGTCGCTTCTAGAAGTAGTAATGCTGCATAAGTCGTACCGAAGCAGATCAGTACCATAAGCAGTGTGCCGTAAAGCAATCCGAATTGAGCTAATACCATTGGAATCGCAAGCATACCAGCACCGAGAGCGGTACCAGCGATAATTAGGGAGCTACCCATCATTTTAATATTCATTGTTTTTAACTTATTTGTTTAGTTTTTATAGATATGAGTCTTCGTTCATCGAGCGGATGACAAAGGAATTCAGATAGAAATAAAGTTATAAAACGAATAACAATAGGAGCGATAAGCGGTAAAGAAGCGTGCAGAGACGTTGTCGAACAGGGCGTTCAAAGGGGAGCTTGTCTTAAAAGAGGTAAAACGAGAAGCGTGAGTTAGCATTAACTGATGTGGTGAACCTTCCGTAGGTTCAATAATCGGCGATGTAATCTTGAATTTCATGTATGTGTCCAATAATTGAGTCACATTCCATAGTATTTGAAGCAGCGTATCCGTTGCTGCCCTACCTCTATCATTAGAGGTATTTTCATCTTATCGAATGAGCTTTGAAACACAACGCTATAACCACATTTTTTGCTATTAAATTGAACAAAATAGCCATTTGGATACAAATCGACCACCAAACCGCGTAAAACAATAATCATTATTAATAAAAAGCGGAACTATAAACACCCCACCCCATAAACAACAAAGCTTGTATAAAGAGCACCCAAACATATATGACAGCTACAAAAAAGGCGCTCTTGTAAGCGCCTTTCGTTCGATTATAGCTTTTAAGGCTATAACCTTGAAAGCTATAGTATTGAAGACTGTTGCCTTGATAGCTGTAACTTTGATAGCTGTATCTTTGAAATCTACAGCATCGAAACCTTATTCACCGCGGTAGATACAACCCGCTGTACATGTTTCTTTAATCTCAACCTTGCTCAGAAGTGGCAAGCTTGGTTTAAGTTCATTCCAGATCCACTTAGCCAATACTTCACTTGTCGGGTTTTCTAAACCTTCAATGTCGTTTAGGTAGTAGTGGTCTAAACGGTCGTAAATTGGTTTGAATACAGCTTTAATTTCAGAAAAGTCGATTACCCAACCTGTATGCGGGTCAACTTCGCCTTCTACGTACAAACGAACAAGAAAAGAGTGACCATGCAAACGACCGCACTTATGCCCTTCTGGCACGTGTGGAAGATGGTGTGCTGCTTCAAACATAAACTCTTTGTATAACTCAGTTCTCATTGTGTTTCTCAGGCTAAAAAAATGACACGCAATATTACGTAAAACCAATACACACTACAAGTTCTATCACCACTGTACGGCCTTATTGGCTGCAAGGGGGGAGCTTGTTGCTAGCCACTCACTTGAGTCACAATAAAACACATATAAAGATGGCTTGAAATTCACCATACGCTTAACCTTCTCGTCCAGCGAGAAACAAACCCGCTACATCACAGAAACATAACCACAACCGGAGTGTGGTCACACAATCGGTTATACCCCATAGGTGGTAGAGCCGCTTACACGTAAAGTATGCATGTCATTATACTTAATAAAAACAAACACCTTATGCGCTCAACAATCACCTTTAAAATCCTAGTAGCCCTCGCCATTGTGTTCACTTTCTTGCTTGCAATATCAACTTACTTTCAATATTCGCAGCAAAAGCAACTTGTAAACTCGGTGTTAAGTGAGCAGCTTCACGATAAGGCAAGCAACTATTTCGATAGCCTTAATATGATGATGCTGACTGGCACCATGGCACAAAAAGAGACCCTTCGTCAGAAAGCGTTAGCGCAAGAAGGCATTGAAAATGTTCGTGTACTGCGCGCCGATGCAGTGAGCAAATTGTACGGACCTGGCAATGACAACCAAACACCTATTGATGATATCGATAAACGAGCGCTAGCAGGCGAAACTGTTATCGAACCCTTTTCTGCCGATTGGGGTAAAGGCTTGGTTATTGCTCTGCCAATGAAGTCGAGCGAGAACTATCGCGGCACCAATTGTGTGGCATGTCATATGGCACCAGAAGGTGAAGTATTAGGTGCAATTCGACTTGAATATAACCTTAACCATGTCAACTCGCTGATCAATACTCAAACGATGACAGCGATCGGTATCATGGCAGTGATCTCCTTTGCCGGATTCGTTCTTACTATGGGATTGATTCGTAAGATAATCGTTCGCCCGCTTCAACAAACCTCTCGCTTTATGACTCAAGTCAGCAGTGATAAAAACCTATCAACTCGACTGCCAGAGCAAAGCAAGGATGAAATTGGTACGCTTGCTAACTCCATCAACTCGTTCATGGGCACGGTTTCCGACAGCTTAGAGAGGGTACAAGACACCTCGCACAAACTGAATGCGTCTGCCAACCAACTGACTAGTGTTGCACAAATTACCGAGCAAGCCGCCAGCGATCAACAAAACGAAACCACAGAAGTGCAAAACAATGTCGAAGGAATACAAGCACAACAGGTCAATGTAGAACAAGCCACTTTAACCGCGTCAGAACTCATCAATCACACCTCAGATGTGGCTTGTAAGAGTGCTAACCAAGCACATGATGCAAGTAGTGAGATAAAGAATCTGGTGAGCAGTATCGAAGAAGTGAAACACAAGATACAAACACTTAATGAGCAAACTGGAGAAGTCTCTTCAATATTGAGTGTGATTCGTGGCATTGCCGACCAAACCAACCTTCTAGCCTTGAATGCAGCGATTGAAGCGGCTCGAGCGGGAGAACAAGGTCGCGGCTTTGCGGTAGTGGCAGATGAAGTTCGTAATCTTGCATCACGAACGGCAGAGGCTACTGGCAGTATTGAGTCTATCATTCATCAGTTCCAACAAGGCAGTGAAGAATCGCTGAATTCTGCTGACCGCGTTTGCGAACAAGCACATCAAAGCTCGACAGATATCGACAGATATCGACAGATATCGACAGATATCGACAGATATCGACGCACTGTCCGTTGAAATGAACGGTGTCGTTGAAGAAATGAAACAAGTGTTAGCTCATGCACAAAATATTCAGCAACAGACGCAATCCACCACACAAGCAACCCAAGATGTGCAACAAAAAGTTGAAACCATCACTTCTCACGCCGACAACACATCGCAGTCTGCAGCTGAAACTCGTGGAATCAGTAATGATTTAGAAGAGCTGTCGGATCACCTTGAATCTCTTATCAACCAATTCACCTTATCGAACTCAAATACCAACGATAAAGGTCAGTCATAGGCCGTTAGAATTCCCCTAGCGACATCAACAAAAAAGCGCTCAAAGATGAGCGCTTTATCTTCATAACAATGTCTAGTTCGGGCTTTAAGATTTTAAGATTTTAAGATTTTAAGATTTTAAGATCACCTTAAACCACGATTAGTGCGTAATGGAAACCGCGGTTAAATCTTTATGCTTGTGGTACATCGCGTGCTTGAATATCAGATTCGCACTCACGGTATCCATTCCTGCGACCTCTACATAAGCACCCTTTTTTCGGAACTTAAACACGACCTTATCAAGCGCCTCAACCGACGTGTTATCTAGGAACGATGCATCCGATATATCGATCGTCACTAAAGACGTGGCCTTGTCATAGTCAAATAGATCGACAAACGCATCTGAAGAAGCAAAAAAGACATGGCCTTTTACTCGATGGGTGGTGTGCAGTTCGTTAGTCACCACTTCATCAGATATAAAGACCATCGACTTGCTGGCATGCGCATAAAACAAAGCTGACAACACCACGCCAACTGCAACACCTATCGCGAGATTGTGCGTAAACACCACCACCGCTACGGTCGCTAGCATCGTCACATTAGTAGGGAGCGTGTGATCTTTAAGTTCAACAACAGAACGCCATGAAAACGTGCCGATTGAAACCATGATCATCACAGATACTAAAGCCGCCATCGGTATCAGCTTCAACCAATCAGAAACAAACACCACCATTAGCAACAAAACAACCCCAGCGATCATACTGGATAATCGGGTTAAACCGCCTGATTTGATGTTAATGATCGACTGGCCAATCATCGCACACCCCGCCATACCACCAAATAGTGAAGCCACGATGTTCGCTACACCCTGCCCTTTGCATTCATTGTTCTTATTACTTTCAGTATCGGTCAGGTCATCCACGATCGTCGCCGTCATCAATGATTCCAATAAACCTACAAGAGATAGAGCAATAGAATATGGAAGGATGGTTGTGAGCGTATCAAACGTGAATGGAATATTAGGGATCAAGAACACAGGCAGTGAATCCGGAAGCTTGCCCATATCGCCAATCGTTCTGACATCTAAACCAAATAACAAACTGATAATAGTCAGGGCAACAATCGCGACTAATGGAGAAGGTATTGCACGACCAAACTTGGGAAAATAAGGAAGCAGATAAATGATCGCCAAACCCAAAGCGACTAACACGTAAACACTTGAAGGAACGTTGATCAACTCAGGAAGCTGGGCCATGAAAATGAGAATCGCGAGCGCGTTAACAAATCCAGTAATCACCGATTTGGAAACGAAATTCATTAGGTTACCAAGCTTAAGATACCCGGCTGCGATTTGAATGACGCCAGCTAAAAATGAAGCAGCGAGTAGATATTCTAGTCCGTGATCTCTCACCAAGGTGACCATTAATAGCGCCATAGCGCCTGTTGCACCGGAAATCATCCCCGGACGACTGCCAACCAAAGCAGTGACGACACAAATACAGAACGAGGCATAGAGCCCTACTTTAGGGTCAACGCCTGCAATAATTGAAAATGCGATGGCTTCAGGGATCAATGCGAGTGCAACCACAATCCCAGATAATGAATCTCCTTTAACGTTTGATAACCAGTGTTTTTTTAAATAATTAAGCATGTAATTCTCTTTTACTTGTACAGCCAGCCCTGCCTTGTTGAGACATAATTTGATCGACTGTTTTTCTTGAATGAGCGAGCGCTCGAAAAGTGCGGGTGTAGAGAGAATGCAGGGGTTAAGGCGGCGTAATTAACACGTGAACATTAAACTCCTTTAGTGGGTGATTGTTTAGTAGAACGAAATCAACACCTGTGCTTTTTTTTATCGCGTTTGTCCTACACAGGTCAGAATGGCTGACAATATAGAGTGAGTGCCACTTTAATCACACGACCAATATTGCAAACAAAGGTTTCGAATATTAACGCTTCTTAATCCGGCCAAAAACCGCTAGCGGACTCGATTTCAGCCAGCTCTATGTTGTAATCAACTTCAGTTCATGTCATTTCAATCACTCTGCTCACATCAATTTACAAGGTATTGAAGAATACTTAACCATTAGCGCTAGCGCACCTCCTTAGCACTCAAACAAATACCAAACAGAAAGCCAAATCGAACAAAAAACACACCCTAAAAGGTATTTCTGCTCAGTAGACACAATATTTCTTTCACCAAGCAAGAATAAAGGTTGAAGCTGTCGGTATGACAGGTAATATGTTCAATCGATTTAAAAAGTTTATACAACTTAATGTTTCGGCTAATTATTGTGCAAATGTATATTTATTTGCAGCAATGCTAGAGACTTTGAGTTGAATTTGTCCCTCAATGGAGAATGAAATCAACATGACTTACGCGCCTGTAACAGACGTACTTGGCGGCAAGCTAGCGGTAGACAGTGAAGTAACTGTTCGCGGCTGGATCCGTTCACGTCGTGATTCCAAAGCTGGAATCTCTTTCCTTGCCATTTATGACGGCTCTTGTTTCGACCCGATTCAGGCCGTGGTTCCTAATAATCTTAATAATTACGAAGACGAAGTATTAAAGCTAACAACTGGCTGCTCTGTTGAAGTAACGGGTAAGATTGTTGAGTCTCCTGCGAAAGGTCAAGACTTCGAACTAGCAGCAACTGACGTTAAAGTTGTAGGCTGGGTTGAAGACGCTGACACTTACCCAATGGCTAAGACACGTCACTCTATCGAATACCTTCGTGAAGTTGCTCACCTACGCCCACGTACAAACGTGATCGGCGCAGTAGCACGTGTACGTAACTGTTTATCTCAAGCGATTCACCGTTTCTACCACGAGCAAGGTTTCTTCTGGACTTCAGCTCCGCTTATCACTGCATCTGATGCAGAAGGCGCTGGTGAAATGTTCCGCGTATCGACGCTAGACATGGAGAACCTACCTCGCACTGACGAAGGCAAAGTTGACTTCAATGAAGATTTCTTCGGTAAGGAAACTTTCCTTACAGTATCTGGTCAACTTAATGCTGAAGCTTACGCTTGTGCACTAAGCAAGGTTTACACGTTCGGTCCTACGTTCCGTGCTGAAAACTCAAACACAAGCCGCCACCTAGCTGAGTTCTGGATGGTTGAGCCTGAAGTTGCGTTTGCAGACCTTGACGATGTAGCGAAACTGGCTGAAGACATGCTTAAGTACGTTTTCGCTGCTGTTCTTGAAGAGCGCCGAGACGACCTTGAGTTCTTCGCTTCTCGCATCGACAAAGAAGCAATCACTCGTCTAGAGCAATTTGTAGACGCTGATTTCGCACAAGTTGACTACACTGACGCAATCCAAATCCTACTAGATTCTGGTAAGAAATTTGAATTCGACGTTGAGTGGGGCATCGACATGTCTTCTGAGCATGAGCGTTACCTAGCTGAAGAACACTTCAAAGCACCTGTTATCGTTAAGAACTACCCGAAAGACATCAAAGCTTTCTACATGCGCTTAAACGACGACGGCAAGACAGTTGCAGCAATGGACGTACTTGCACCAGGCATCGGTGAAATCATCGGTGGTGCACAACGTGAAGAGCGTCTAGACATTCTAGACGAGCGCATGATTGGTATGGGTATCGACCCTGAGCACATGAGCTGGTACCGCGACCTACGTAAATACGGCACAGTACCTCACGCAGGCTTCGGTCTTGGCTTTGAGCGTCTAGTGTCTTACGTAACAGGTATGGGCAACGTTCGTGACGTTATCCCGTTCCCACGTACACCACGCTCTGCTAACTTCTAATATCGGCTTGCTTCTTCTTTAACGAAGTCAGTATCAGATAAATAAAAACCTCCGTATATACGGTAATGCCGATCAGTTAAAGCCAAAGTGATCGGTTGAAGGATCCTTCCGAGCT
>NZ_JBFSUD010000125.1:0-8201 GCF_041467175.1 Vibrio sp. 10N.247.310.24 | reverse complement strand
AGAGAAGCTGCTTAGTAAACAAGCGAATGATGACAACTACCTTGAAAAACGCCGACTTTGAGCAGCGAAATTTTGCTTTGCCCACTATTCCATCACTCATAATTCAAAATATCTCCTGTATACTTAACACTATATTAAGGTGTGAGTCATGTTTGCCAAGACACTTAACCAGAACACCATAAACACTGGACTACACCCAAACCAAAAATACCGAGCGTGGGGAATAACTCTTAGTCGTTTGTCAGCAGCTCCGATTAGCACGACATTCAAGGTACGCATACCGATTTAACTCAGATATAAAGAATCTTGAAAGAGTATCTACCGATGACGCCTTTAACAGGATCGGTACAGCGAAATATTTATATACAAACGAAATTGGTAGCACCACCAACGCGTACATTGTAACTATTAATATGATGCTAAAAAAAGCGAAGCTTTGTACCTTGTCCCAAGTAACATTCTGCAATAATTCATATAACACTGTATCACTCTCCGATTTGGAAACGGTGATAAGAGCAATAAGACTAATTAGGTAAATAACCAAGCTCAGAATCCTATTCTTCGAGTCTGGGGAGTAGATAAACTGGAAAAACCGACTCCATTCTGATTGAGTTGATAAACCATGCTTACTTGCATCAGTCTCTCTCACTTCCTTTAGGTTCTTCATTGCTTCAAGAAGTGACTTACCAATGTGAGATACAAGCGATTGTAGATAAACAGCTTTGTGAAAGTCGATATTATCACTATCAAGAAGAGTGTAGCTGGACAAATGTCGAATGAGATTTTTGTCATAATGTCGCCGTGCAATTCCACCAAGAAAGCCTGCAATTAGCATTGGAAGAATTGATATGTTTACGTAGTCCAAAACAAGCTGTAAATAACCAGCAAGAGCAAACAGAATAATAGAAATAGACAGGTACCCTAAACCTTCCATTCCAAAATATCGCATACTGACAGTATTGGAGTAGTACGTTCTCGCTAAATATTTAAGCTCTTCCAACTTAACTTGTCTCCTGAAGTCTAAAAGGACTGCTAAAGCAGCGTTAAGTGGTGAGTAACGCAAACCACCTTACCTAAAGCTATTGTGCTGTAAATTTAAGCTGAAGCAAACCAAAAATGCCGAGTGTTGGGAATCGGTTTTAAGCGCTTGTGAAGTCCCATTACTACAATGCTAAATAGTTGGCACTGACGGTAATGATTCAAAGCGCATTGCTCCAACTGCCCATTTGTTACCCGAAATTGCATATTGATGTAAGTTTTCCGGTGAAGAAAGTATAAAGCCAGAGAGTTTCTTCTTTGCTGCTTTCGATGAATACCTTTTTTGGCACATATCAACAAAACCGCTGATACGCTCGGCTATGTCACCTGGAAACCTAAACTCTACATTTTCGTCGTAACGAATTTGGGCTCTATATTGCAGACTCTTTGGCAATGTCCCTTTTCGCTTCCAAGCAATCATTGGCATTGGTACTCTTGGTATTTTCGAGCTTTTTGGTAGATAAGAAACATTTGGATCCAGTAACACATCGTTGACTTCAACCCAATAATGACTTGGTTGATCACGATTTGAACCAGCAAAGCCCTCTAAGGAAGCTTGACGTCCATCGATTGACATTGTGAATGCGCCGACATTACCCCCGACAATAATGGAACTAACACCTTCTTTCTGCAGTATCGAATATATTGCACAAGCCGTATAAAGACACCGAGAGTCATAATCTGTTGGAAATGTTTTTTTCAAACACCAATCTATTGTTGCGAACAAATTGTTAACTTTAACTCGACCAAGCATCATTACATTCACCTTTACTATTTGATGGTTCGATAAACTCACTCTGGTACTTAATGCTTCTTATACGGCAATGCTTCGTATTTTGAGGCTGAATGATGCCTAATTTATATATTCGATTCAACAATGAATCAATGGGTTAGTGATGTATTAGAGGTGTTAGATTGCTTTGTGGCGAGTAACCTTGATCTGTAGCCATGATAGGTCTTAGTATTGTGAGAGGGTAAGAAGAGGGGGCATCGCATTAAAACAGCAGAATAATCGTATTCGGTCAGTGAAGGTGAGATGTTTCCTTAACCTCTTGTTCAGTACATTATTGTCATTTCATGTTAATTCGTTACAATACCTTTGGAATAAATGAGGGTGCATCTGTATTTGTACCTGAATTTGTACCAATTCTTACATATATCCCCATCAAGTTATCTAACTTGTTGAATTAAATATATTAAATAATTTTCATGTGTTGCTTGGTGTGCAACACCACTGTAAAGGACAAATAATGCCAATTATTACTCTTCCTGACGGTAGTCAGCGTCAATTTGACAACCCTGTATCAACTCTAGATGTTGCCCTATCAATCGGTCCTGGTCTTGCGAAAGCAACCATTGCTGGTCGTGTAGATGGCGAGCGTGTTGATGCTTGTGATCTTATCGAAAACGATGCAAGCCTAGAAATCATCACAGCTAAAGATGAAGTTGATGGCCTTGAGATCGTTCGTCACTCTTGTGCTCACCTTTTAGGTCACGCGATTAAGCAGCTTTTTCCAGAAGCGAAAATGGCGATCGGTCCTACCATTGATAACGGTTTCTACTACGATATCGACCTTGAGCACTCTCTAACGCAAGAAGATCTAGAAAAGATTGAAAAGCGTATGAAAGAGCTAGCGAAGACCAAGTATCAGGTTGTTAAGAAGAAAGTTAGCTGGCAGGAAGCGCGTGACGCATTCGAAGCTCGCGGCGAGACTTACAAAATCGAAATCCTGGATGAGAACGTTTCTAAAGACGATCGTCCAGGCCTGTACCATCATGAAGAATACATCGATATGTGTCGTGGTCCACACGTTCCACATATGGGCTTCTGCCAACACTTCACGCTACTTAACGTAGCGGGTGCTTACTGGCGTGGTAACAGTGACAACAAGATGCTTCAACGTATCTACGGCACTGCATTCCACGACAAAAAAGCGCTTAAGGCTCACCTAGTGCGCCTAGAAGAAGCGGCTAAGCGTGATCACCGTAAAATCGGTAAGCACTTAGATCTATTCCACATGCAGCAAGAAGCACCAGGCATGGTGTTCTGGCATCATAACGGTTGGACTATCTTCCGTGAGCTAGAAGTATTTATTCGTCAGAAGCTGACTGAGTACGATTACCAAGAAGTAAAAGGCCCATTAATGATGGACCGTGTTCTTTGGGAGCGCTCTGGTCACTGGGATAAGTACGCTGAAGCGATGTTCACGACTTCTTCAGAGAACCGTGAATACGCGATCAAGCCAATGAACTGCCCTGGTCACGTTCAAATCTTTAACCAAGGTTTGAAATCTTACCGTGATCTACCGTTACGTATGGCTGAGTTTGGCTCATGTCACCGTAACGAGCCGTCTGGCGCACTTCACGGCATTATGCGTGTTCGTGGCTTCACTCAAGATGATGCTCACGTATTCTGTACTGAAGACCAAGTTCAGCAAGAAGTTAAAGCTTGTATTGAAATGGTTTACGATACTTACACAACTTTCGGTTTCGAAAACATTGTTGTTAAGCTATCTACTCGTCCAGAACAGCGCGTAGGTTCAGACGAAATGTGGGACCGTGCAGAGGCCGATCTTAAGCAAGCGCTTGAGGCGATGGAGATTGCATACGAGATTCAAGAAGGCGAGGGTGCGTTCTACGGACCTAAGATTGAATTTACTTTGCATGATTGTTTGGACCGCGCATGGCAATGTGGTACAGTGCAGCTCGATTTTGCATTACCAGAACGTTTAGGTGCAACTTACGTAGGTGAAGATAACGAGCGTCACACGCCAGTTATGATCCACCGCGCGATTTTAGGTTCACTAGAACGCTTCATCGGTATTCTTATTGAAGAATACGCAGGCTTCTTCCCAACGTGGTTGGCGCCAGAACAAGCAATTGTTATGGGCATTACAGACAAACAGTCTGAATATGTACAAGAAATTGCGAAAAAACTGCAAAAAAGTGGATTTAGAGTCAAAGCAGACTTGAGAAATGAGAAGATTGGCTTTAAAATCCGCGAACATACTTTGAAACGTGTACCGTTCATGCTTGTGTGTGGTGACCAAGAAATGGAAGCCGGCGAAATTGCAGTACGTACACGTAAAGGTAAGGACCTTGGCAAATTTAAAGTGGATGACTTTATTTCATACATCCAAGCCGAGGTTTCAAGCCGTAAGCTCAATCTGGAGGAATAGCTATTAAAGGCGGAAGACGTGGCCAACAACCGGCCAAACAAAACCAGCACCGTTTAAACGGTGACATTCGTGGCGTTCGTGAAGTGCGTCTAACTGGCGCAGACGGCGAAGCTGTTGGTGTAGTAACAATCGCTGAAGCGATGGAAGCTGCAAATGAAGCTGGTATGGATCTTGTAGAGATCAGCCCTAACGCCGAGCCGCCAGTTTGTCGTGTGATGGACTACGGTAAGTTCCTCTTCGAGAAGAGCAAAGCTGCGAAAGAGCAGAAGAAAAAGCAAAAGCAGGTTCAGATCAAGGAAATTAAATTCCGACCTGGAACTGATATTGGAGACTATCAGGTAAAACTACGCAACCTGACTGGTTTCCTTGAAGACGGCAACAAAGTGAAGGTAACAATTCGCTTCCGTGGCCGCGAAATGGCTCACCAAGAAATCGGTGTTGACGTTCTTAATCGTTTGAAAGTAGATACTGAAGAATTTGCAGTTGTCGAATCTTTCCCAACGAGAATTGAAGGTCGCCAGATGATCATGGTGTTGGCCCCTAAAAAGAAGTAATTAACGGCTTTGCAAGTAATTAAACCCTGCAGCCTCAGGTTGCGGGGTTTTATTCGCCCTAATTACTATGTTATTAACAACTCAACAATGCGGAGTTATTCATCATGCCTAAGATGAAAACCAACAAAGGTGCTGCTAAGCGTTTCCAGAAAACTGCTGGTGGTATTAAGTTTAAGCACGCTGGTAAACGTCACATCCTGACTAAGCGTACTACTAAGAACAAGCGTCAGCTACGTCCGAACTCGATCCTTCCTAAATGTGAAGTTGCTCAAGTTCTACGTATGATGCCATACGCTTAATTCTTTTTAGTTTATAAATTCGTTTAGTTTAGGAGAAGCATAATGCCTCGCGTAAAACGTGGTGTACAAGCTCGTGCACGTCATAAGAAAGTTCTAAAACAAGCTAAAGGTTACTACGGAGCACGTTCACGTGTTTACCGCGTAGCTTTCCAAGCAGTTACCAAAGCTGGTCAATACGCTTACCGTGACCGTCGCAACAAGAAACGTCAATTCCGTCAACTTTGGATTGCACGTATCAACGCGGCATCTCGTCAAAATGGTCTATCTTACAGCCGTTTCATCAATGGCCTTAAGAAAGCATCTATCGAGATCGACCGTAAGATTCTTGCTGACATCGCAGTATTCGACAAAGCAGCATTTGCTGTTCTAGTTGAAAAAGCGAAAGCATCTCTATAATTTAGAGTTAGCTTAAAGGTTTAATAAAAGGAGAACTTCGGTTCTCCTTTTTTATTGCCTGCTATTTGGCTTTGCCGCATTCTCTCGCATCTAATTTTTATTCGCTTGAACAAGCATTCTGGTATATAAACATCTACCTAACCTCTAATGTTAAGCGACCGAGATAAATGACCGCACCGACTACTATGACGTTCTTCGAACGTTTTGAAACTGACATCCTTTCTGGCAAGAAGACGATTACTATTCGCGATGAATCTGAGCGCGATTACCAGCCGGGCAGTGTTGTAGAAGTATCAACGCTAGAGCAGGGACGTGTATTCTGTAATCTTAAGATCATTAGCGTAGAACCAATCTTGTTTGATGACTTAGGTGAATTCCATGCTCAGCAAGAGAACATGACGCTAGATGTCCTCAAGGATGTGATTCAAGATATCTACCCAGGGATCTCTGAACTGTATGTTGTCTCTTATGAGTTGGTAGCTTAAGCCTGATTGGATTAGATTGACTAGCTAGGGGTGGCGATTGATGAGTAATAACCAGCAGACACTGCTTCAGCTTTATTGTCGTGAACAGCAAGAGCAAACGTTACTGTCTAAGAATGACCTTGATAGTGAACTGAGCGAGAGTGCCGATTATTTAAAGTGGTGCGAGAGCAAAAGAAACTTTGTTGAAGAAGATGTCTTGGGGCGGACTTGGGTAAAAAGTTGCCCAGCAGGGTACATTACCGAGGTTCACTTTCATTCTGATGGTAGTCTAACGGAATATCGTTTGTTTGACCGATTTGAAACAACAGGGCAGTGGCAACTAAAAGATGGGTTGTTACACGTCGAGATTTTGAAGGGCGAGAATCGCTACCAGTTTACTGTTGTGGCTCGTGCTGATCTCAATATTCACTCTGCGGTGGAATATAAAAATGGTGAGCTGCATTCGTATCTGAAATTGGTGCAGGCTGAGCGTTAATCCCTTTTAGCCGACCTTGCTTGTCCATTAGAATAAGTGATATTCCAAGAATAAAAAAGCCAACAGTGATGTTGGCTTTGTTGTTTTCAATTCGACCGATTACTTCCAATCAACACGCCATTAAGCTTCGAAGTTCGCCAGTTGAGTATAAAGCTCGCTGTCTTGATCTTGCTTTGCACAAACCGTCAGTAGGTCTTCAATAAAGTACTTCAATGCACGCGCTTCAATTCGACGAATGCCTTGTTGCTGCTCTTCAGTCAGATAACCGTAGATAGTTGCTGCTCCGAAGTCACCAAAGATCATCTGACCTTGCTCGTTAACCAAAGTGTTGTGTGCGTATAGATCACCATGACAAACTTTGTTGGCATGAAGGTGTTCAAACACATCAATCATCTGCTCTGTAATACTATTGATCTTAGCAATTGAAAGCTCGAAGCCTTCGTTGAAGGTATCGCGAGTGCAGCTTTCAAGAGTAGGGGGCAAACCTAGGTTGTAGTAGTTGCTCGGGATAAGCTCCATCACCAATGCTAGGTAGTTCTCTTCATCAACTTGTGCGATAGACTTCACTAGGTTGCTATGTTGGCCTGCTTGAAGACATGCTTCAAGTTCATCATGTGGGTAACCGTCACTGGTCACTTCGCCTTTGAATACTTTAACCGCCACTTCTTGTGGGAAATCAAAGTCACCGTTTAACCAGTTAGCATGAGAAATTACACCAGACGCACCTTGGCCCAGCACTTGATTGAGTGAGTAGCATTGCGAGCTTACGGCAGGCACGCTATCTAAGCTACTTGGATGTTTGCAAAATGGGTTACCCGCAAACGCTAACCAAGCCAGTTTTGGTAGCTTGATAAGGAACTCTGGGAATTCAGTCAGTTGGTTTGCAGACAGACGAACCAGTTCAAGGTTTGATAGGTTTTCCATGCTTTCTGGCAAAACGCGAATCTTGTTGCCTGCTAATGCCAGTTTCTGTAGTCGTGGTCTTTCACCTAGCGAGCTAGGCAGAACCTCGATCTCATTGTCGGTCAGGATTAACCAACGTAGTTGAATCGGTAGAGACTGCTCGCTAACGGTTTTGATTTGGTTGGTTTTGAAGCCAACCATTTCAAGCTTAGGAAGTAACCCCAAAACATCAGGCAGGTGCGTGAACAGGTTATTCGACGCGAAGATAATACGCAGGTTAGTCAGCTGTGATAACTCTTCTGGTAGATCTGATAGCTGATTGCCTGAAAGGTCTAGGATCTCAAGAGAATCAGCGAGCTCTAAGATCTCTAGTGGAAATTCGGTGAGACCTTCTGACAGTTGTAAGCGCTTAATACCGTTTAGTTGCCCTGATTTTAATTGTTCTAGAGTATGCAAACCTTAGCCTTATGAATAGATGTTCGAGGCGCGTAGTTTACTTGTCTCAATCAAGAAAGGCGAGCACCGGAGCGATGCTCGCTTAACTAAGCTAAGTGAACGAATTTACGAAGGTTAAAGTCGTATATGATTTTGGCTGACGCCGACCTCCTCAACAAAGTCGCTGTCATGACTCACCAAGATAAATGCGCCTTGGTATTCACGCAAAGCGGATGCCAATATTTGTTTTGAGTCGATGTCTAGGTGGTTGTCTGGCTCATCGAGTAATAGAAGCGGGGAGTCTTGCTTGTGGCTAACGATCAACATCGCCAGTTTCATTTTTTCACCACCACTTAAATGTGCCACTTTTCGGTATACAGAGTCTCGGCGTTTTTCAAGGTAGTTGTCATCATTCGCTTGTTTACTAAGCAGCTTCT
>NZ_JBFSUD010000124.1:0-8385 GCF_041467175.1 Vibrio sp. 10N.247.310.24 | reverse complement strand
TGCTTAGAATGACTAGGCTACTTCTCCCTCGCCGCGATTAAAACGCTTTTATCTCAAACAAAATTTAACCACGAAAGGTCAACGCGCCTTAATTAAGTATATGCATTAATTGATTATTTATTGGGAGCTAGAAGGATATTTCTTTATTTGTATCCAATTATTGAATTCAGGGCTCAATAACGATGTTTCATTGAGAAAATTAAGTCTCAATTTATCGATGTAGGTACTAATTTTTCTCGAACTATTTGACTAGATACACAAAGATTCATGTATATACGTGATACGGGTCACGGCGATATACCAAGTGACTTCACAATTACTTCGCAAAGTAAAAAAATTACCGCGTTGATGATTTCTGGAGCGTAAAATGTACATGGCTCAACCGGGCCATATTGATCATATCAAACAGGTCAATGCTGGTCGTGTATATAAACTAATTGACCTTAAAGGTCCTATTTCTCGTATCGATCTGTCCAAGCAAAGTGAGTTGGCCCCGGCGAGTATTACTAAAATTACCCGTGAACTCATTGAAGCTCACCTTATTCACGAAACGACGGTTCAAGAAGCCACGACTCGTGGGCGTCCTGCTGTCGGTCTGCAAACCAATAACGAAGGTTGGCAGTTTCTGTCGATGCGTCTTGGTCGCGGATACTTAACGATCGCGCTCCATGAATTGGGCGGCGATGTACTTATCGATACTAAGATTGATATTCATGAACGTGACCAAGACGATGTACTTGCGCGTCTTCTGCATGAAATTGATGAGTTTTTCCAAACTTATGCCGAGCAACTCGATAGGGTAACAAGTATTGCGGTTACGCTACCGGGGCTTGTGAATTCTGAGCAGGGGATTGTGTTGCAGATGCCACACTACAACGTTAAAAACTTAGCGTTGGGTCCTGAGATCTACAAAGAAACAGGTCTACCTGTCTTTATTGCCAATGATACCCGAGCGTGGGCATTAGCAGAGAAGCTGTTTGGTCACTCTCAAGATAACGATAACTCCGTTTTGATCTCGATTCACCACGGAGTAGGCGCAGGGATCATTCTCGACGGCCGAGTATTGCAAGGTCGCCACGGTAACATCGGTGAGCTGGGTCATATTCAGATCGATAGACAAGGCAAGCTTTGTCATTGTGGTAATCATGGCTGTTTAGAAACGGTTGCGAGTTCACAGGCTCTCCGTGAGCAAGTCAAAGAAAGACTGGCTAATGGCGAGGCATCATCACTAACGGCGTTTGAAGATGTCACAATTGAACAGATCTGCGCTGCTGCTGCTGATGGTGATCCACTGGCTGTTGAAGTGATTGAGCAGTTAGGTCGTTACTTAGGTGCCGCGATAGCGATTGTGATCAACCTGTTCAATCCTGAGAAAATTTTGATAGGTGGTGTTATCAATCAGGCTAAAAGCGTGTTGTATCCTGCGATTCAAAAGTGTATCGAAGAGCAGAGTTTATCGGTTTACCATCAAGATTTAGAGCTGGTGGAATCTCGATTCTATAAACAAGCCACCATGCCAGGTGCTGCGCTTGTTAAACAAGCTTTATATGATGGCCAATTGTTAATGAAAGTGATTGAAGGCTAACCCTTTTTTTATCGTTTTTAGCCTTCCTTTAACCCTTTCCATGCACTTAAACTATGTATAACAGCATTTGTTGTACTTAGTTTAAGCATCTGTGTATTTGCGCTTTGCTTTAACCTATCGAATTAGGCTATTGTAGCCACAGTTATTATTTGTCACTAAGGTGTTGTATGTCTGGCGTTTTAAATTCTGTTGATCAGAGAACTAAACTCGTCGGTGAAAACCGTCTGGAACTCTTGTTATTTAGCTTAAATAGTCGCCAACTATTTGCGATTAACGTATTTAAAGTGAAAGAAGTCTTAAAAGTGCCTGTACTCACTCGCTTGCCAGGCTCTCACCATCATATTACGGGTGTTGCTTCTTTACGTGGTGAATCTGTACCTGTGATTGACTTACGCAGTGCGATTGGTTTCCCACCATCACGAGATGAGACTCAAGAAAACAACTTGATCATTACCGAATACAACCGAACCGTACAAGGCTTCTTGGTTGGACAAGTTCGCAATATCGTGAATACGACATGGACAGAAATCCAACCGCCACCAAAGACTACGGGTCGAGCAAACTATTTAACTGCTATCACGCATATCCAAGAAGAAGAGCAGCACAAAATCGTTGAGATCATCGATGTTGAAAAGGTGTTAGCGGAGATCATCGACTACGATGTGTCGATTTCTGACGGTGTTCTAGATCAGCAGTTAGCGAATGAAATGGTTGGCCGTAATGTGCTTATCGTGGATGACTCTTCAACAGCACGCAACCAGATCAAAGGCACCTTGTCGCAACTTGGTTTGAACATTATCGAATGTTGTGACGGCTTAGAAGCACTGACTTTACTTAAGAAGTGGTGTGATGAAGGCAAAGACATCAATCAAGAAATACTGTTGATGATCACCGATGCCGAAATGCCAGAAATGGATGGCTACAAACTGACTCATGAAGTTCGAACTGATCCTCGAATGCATGACTTGTTTATTACGCTAAATACTTCATTAAGTGGTAGTTTCAATGAAGCCATGGTTGAGAAAGTAGGGTGTAATCGCTTTATTTCTAAATTCCAACCAGACCTCTTAGTTGAAGTAACTCAAGAGCGAATGCGTCAGATTTTGTAATTAATGCAGCTGTACGGAAGCGGACGTTGAGGTATAACTCAACAAATTGAATTTAAGGGAAGCGGATGCTTCCCTTTTTCGTTTCTAGCGTTTCTAGCGTTTCTTAGAGGGCAACTTGATTCGTTAATGAAAATCTCGGGATTTGGTGTTCAAACCAATAATGTCATCGGTAATATCGATGAGTTTACCCGCTATAACATGCACAACTTCGCCTTCCTTTTCTAATATTCCTTGTACTTTTAACGCTTTGGCTGTCAGATAAGCTTGCTGTTGAGAGCGCGCGGTTGCTCCCCATATCACGACATTAATATTGCCCGTGTTATCTTCTAATGTAACAAAGGTAACACCTGCCGCGGTTCCGGGAGCTTGTTTTCCTGTGACTAATCCAACAACCGTGACCATAGATTTGTGTCTTTGCTGTATTAAATCCTTCATGTGTGTGAATCGACCTAATCGTCCCGCTTCTTCTAGCAAAGTGATTGGGTGTTTGTTCAATGAAATTCCGACACTGGTGAAGTCTTCGAGTAGATCTTGCATCTCATTGGGTTTGTGCAGTGCATGTTCGTCATGTCCATCCCCAACATCGTCATAGACTTGGCTAAACAGAGGTAAATCAGAAGCGGAGTCCATGATTGTCCAGCGAGTCTGGAAGCGGTCTCCCGATACGTTATGTAGCGCATTGGCCGATGCCAGTAGCTCGATATCTTTCTTATTCATCGATAACTGTTTCACCTGGCTAGGGTGGCGATAACCGGATTGTGGACGATTGGCGAGCACGCTTTGAATCCCATGTTCGCTGAATCCTTTGATTTGTCGCAGCCCTAAGCGAATCGCTGAACCATTCTGATGAGCGATGACAGTGTGGTTGTCTTGTGAGGCGTTCACACATACCGGAAGAACTACCACATTGTGTCGTTGTGCGTCTTGTACCAACTGTGATGGGCTATAAAACCCCATAGGTTGGCTATTGAGCAAGGAAGCATAGAAGCATTCTGGGTAGTAGCATTTCAACCAAGCTGAGCAATAGGCTAGCACCGCAAACGAAGCAGAATGGCTTTCTGGAAAACCGTATTCGCCAAAGCCGCATATCTGTTTAAAGATCTGCTCAGCAAACTCTGTCTCATAGCCGCGTTTTTGCATTCCTTCGATGAGCTTGTTTTTAAACTTAAAGACGTTGCCATTTTTCTTCCAAGCAGCCATGGCGCGTCTGAGCTGATCTGCTTCTCCGCCGGTGAATCCTGCGGCAACCATCGCGAGCTTAATCACTTGTTCTTGGAATATCGGCACACCCAAAGTGCGCGACAGTACCAACTCCACGTCTTTAGATGGATAACTGATTGGCTCAATACCATCTCGACGCTTTAAGAATGGGTGAACCATATCGCCTTGACTAGGCCCAGGACGTACGATAGCAATTTGAATCACCAAGTCGTAATAAGTCTTCGGCTTAAGCCTTGGCAGCATACTCATTTGCGCACGTGACTCAATTTGGAATATCCCGACCGTATCTGCTCGCTGAATCATGCCGTAAACCTGAGGATCGTCCTTAAGGCGAGTGATCTCAGCAATGGTCAGTGATCGCCCGTGAATGCGTTTGATCAGGTCGAAACATTTACGAATCGCAGAGAGCATACCTAACGCGAGTACATCAACTTTCAGCAAGCCTAAGGTTTCTAGATCATCCTTATCCCATTGAATAATGGTTCGATCGTGCATTGCCGCATTCTCGACAGGAACCAGCTCATACAAAGGACCAGAAGAGATCACAAAGCCACCAACGTGCTGAGACAAGTGACGTGGAAAGCCAATGATCTCATTAACCAAATGGATAAACTGCTGTCCCTTCAAAGAATCAGGCTGTAGCCCCAATTGAGTGAGCTGAGCCTGCCAACCTAAGCTTTTGTCCCTGCGATTGGTGTTCTTAATGAAGTAGTCGAGCTGAGTTTCTTGTAGCCCCAATGCTTTACCGACATCTCTTACCGCACTTTTGAAGCGGTATGAAATGACAGTTGCGGCAAGTGCTGCGCGTTCTCTACCGTATTTTTTGTAGATGTATTGGATGACTTCTTCACGGCGCTCGTGCTCAAAATCGACATCAATATCAGGCGGCTCATCGCGTTCTTTACTGATGAAGCGTTCAAATAGCACTGAGATTTGTCTTGGGTCGACAGAGGTGATCTCTAGGCAGTAACAGACCACGGAATTGGCCGCTGAACCTCGACCTTGGTAAAGAATCCCTTGGCTTTTGGCAAACATGACGATGTCGTGGATCGTGAGAAAAAAGAAAGGGTAGTCAAGCTCGTCAATTAGCCCCAATTCTTTCTCTATGATTTGTTGAATGTCGTTAGGCACGCCTTGCGGGAAGCGAGTTCGTTTTCCTTTCTCGACTAACATGCGTAGATAACTCATGGGTGTCTCACCTTGAGGAATCAGTTCACTGGGGTATTCGTATCGCAAGCTATCTAAATCAAATTCACACAGCTCAGCGATACGATTGCTCTCTTCTAGCCACTCAGCTTTGAATATATGCGATAGCTTATTGATGCTGCGTAAACAGCGCTCGGCATTGGCGAGTAAGTGACTGCCCACTTCAGTAATGGGACGTTGGTATTTGATCGCAGTGAGTGAATGCTGCAAGGGTAAGCGGTTCGCGTTGTGCATCAGCACGCCACCACAAGCTGTAATCGGCAGTTGGTGATGTTGTGACAGCTCAACGCAGTAATCTGTGTATTGTTGGTCGGTTTGCTTTAGGTGTCGTTGTAAGCCGATCCAAAGCCGACCTGAATGGTGCTGGGAGAGCCATTGCCCCCAGTGCGCGTCTTCATTTTTCTGTTGAGGAAACCAAAGAATGAAGCAGTGTTTAGCCGACATGATATCCCACTCAGAGAGTTGATAATGTCCTTTGCTACTACGACGTCTCGCATTGGTAATAATACGACACAGCTCGGCGTAGGCTTGTCTATTCGGACATAACAAGACAACTTGGCACTCTTCATTTAACCAAAACATGCTCCCGACAATTTGCTTGAGCGACAGTTTATGTTGCTTGATTGCTGAGTGAACCTTAACGATGCCCGCGACTGAGCACTCATCAGTAACTGCGAGTGCTTTGTAACGTAAGAAGTCGGCCTGTAAAACCAACTCTTCCGCGTGCGAAGCTCCCTCAAGGAAGGAGTAATTACTTTGACAGAAAAGCTCTGAGTATTGCTGAGACATAACGTAATCTCACTTAACCATTGCGAGTGAACATGATTGAAAAGGGCGTTTAAGTTGAGTAAATGGTGCGGGTTGGAGATTCAACTTTTGTTGGTTAGCTAAATAAGTGTTGGTTAGCTGAATAAGCCGTGTAAGAACCACTGTTTATCTGGTGTTCTAAATACCCATAACCATCGGCCGTTTTCACTGTGAGCAATAAAGTAGTCACGAATGATTTTCTCACCATCCCACCAGCCAGACACAATACGCTCAGGGCCTTGAGATAAGGTGACGCTTTCAGTTAGGGCTTCGGGCTCTGGCAGTAAAATACTGGGCCTGAGTCGCTGTTGGTTAATGCTGTTCGTTGTTGTGGCTTGTTGATCGAGTTCTTGTGGATCTCGCCCCTTTTTCGCCGTATGACTTAGTGTTGGGAGCGAATACTGATTGGCCTTTTCTGGCCTTGGGTCATGCTGTATTTTCGGTGTTTGAATACAGGCTTGCCCAAGCTTTGCTTGCAGTAATGAGAGCAAATCTAACGCGGCAAGTGTTCCTGTATTGCCATCAAAAAGATCACGGTAGGCCATTTGCGGTTCTCCATGACGAATTACGGAAAGGGTCAGTCCCTGTACGGGTGCTGTTATCTTGAGTGACTCTAAGGTTAGATGCGTTAGGTTTGCCCATTTGACTGCAAGGTAATCGCCCTGTGCTGAATAAAAAGAGACAGGGTGGTCGTCTTTATCCCTTAGGTGCAAAGTCAGCGTTAACTCGAAAGCCACTCGGTCACGTAACCTCAAAAAGCACTCGAGCTGATTCAACAATTTCAGCAAAGGCTTTTCAATAAATAGAATGTTTTCAATATCAAACAGCAGCTCCAAATATTGTTGGAAACTCTCTGGTGGGTGATAGAAATCAATCGGGTGCTTGAACTGCCCATTAAGACGACCAACATAGTTCACCAAGTCGATATCAAAGCGGCGCGCGACATCTTGCAGAGGCAGTGTTAATAAGTCTTCAACGACATTGATACCAACACGATTCAGGCGCTCAACTTGTTTAGCAGGCAGTTCGCTAGAACTTAGAGCTTGTTGGTTAACCCAAGTCTTCATCTGTTGAACATTGTTCGTTGCTTGGTTGATCGCTTGCTTACCCAAAAGGATCGCAGAAAGCGGTGAGTAACCCGTCGCAAAGTTGAACTGAATATTGAGCGTTTCTAAATGGCTTTTGAGTTCATGCCAGTAATTATCTAACCCATCGTAAAGCGACAACATGTTAGAGGCTTTAATCAACAAACCATTAGGTGGCAATAACGCCATATCGGAAGTGACCAGATAAGCCCATTGAGCAATCTCTTTCAGCTTATTTTTCTCTAGCTCAATACTGTAAGGGTGGACGTGTAAGTTATGGCAGAGCGCCGCTGCAGACCCTAGCCCCATGCCCAGTGTAATGCCTGATTGCAAAGCGGCTTGGTTAGCTTGCAGCACACGATGATCTTTCTCATCGACGATGATAAGAGGCTGATTGCGTGAATCTTCGTTCGAACCCAATTCATTAGAGTTAAACAAGGTGTCCAATTGTAGGGATGAGAAATGCAGATACAACCACAGCATACGTTAGCCTTGCTTCGCAATAGGGAAAGCCAGCACCGTGTTACCAGATAACGCGTGAATTGAGATGTTTTCATCGATGACTTTTTCTGTGAGTAACGGCCAGTTCTGGTTCATGTCCAGAATAAAACTGCCATACGACCAACTGCCTTTTCTCTTAGTCACCTCAACCTTTAACCCTTGGATGTGAGAAGACAGCTTCATGCTTAAAGAAACGGGCAGGGATAACTGATTATGGCTGGTGGCTTTAAAGTGAAATTGCAGGCATTTGCCCGTTTCGCTTGCTGCTTGTAAGCGTTTGGTTTGGTGGATTTCGAGATCGGCTCCCCATAACAATACAGAATGACAAGCACCACTCTTGAGGCATTGCTCGGCTGCCCATAATGCATCGAGGTCGCGTTGAGGCTCGATCACCAAGATGTTATCGAGCTCAATCCCTTGGCTGCTAAAAAACTCGGCACAGATCTTCCCTGGCGGGTTAATGAATATGGCCAGCTTCTGTGAGTTTTGCTGAGCTAAATAGGGGGTAAGCAGGCGCAGTTCACCGATCCCTTGTTGCGATTCAACCTCAATAACACCATGCGTCGGAAAGCCACCATCAAGCTGTTTATCCAGTTGAGGATAGCCTGTCGAAGTGGTGCTGCCTTGCGTTGTTGATTGTAACCCTTTCCAGATTAGCTGGCGGTCTTGTAAGTTTTTTATTAGTTCATGCATAATTAAATACCTGTATATTTATACAGTATATTTAACAATGAAAAAGATGCAAAGCAAAATGACGAAAATTAGGTGAACTAACTATTAGATGGTTGATTTAGATACAAAAAAAGCCGCTATTAAAGCTAACACTGATCATTTAAGCATTTTCCTGATCAGTTGAACGATCCTACAGATG
>NZ_JBFSUD010000123.1:0-8597 GCF_041467175.1 Vibrio sp. 10N.247.310.24 | reverse complement strand
TAAACATTCTTTAAACACCATTTAAGCCTAGCGTTTTGAGCATTTACAGTTGTGCGCAATTTACTAGGCTTTGTTGTTCAAACGCCAAGGCTCGCTACAGTCGCTGCGGCTGGTGGTCCAACGGATCTAAAAGAAAAACTGCTGAAAGGTCACGATGGCTTTAAAGCGCACCTTGATGGTTACAACCAAGTGGATATGCTGACTGAGAAAGGTGAGTCAAACCGTAAAGAGATCTACTACTACGAACGAGACAAGCTGCAAGCGGTTCGAGTGGGAGATTGGAAAGCGCACTTCGTGGTACAGAATCACGGTTGGAGCGGTCCGAAAGAAGAACTCAATGCTCCGTTACTGTTCAACTTACGTCGTGACCCATACGAGCGAGCAGCTGAAGAATCAGGTATGTACTTGAAGTGGATGGGGCAGAAAATGTGGGCATTTGGTCCTGCTCAAGCCGCTATTCAGCAACACTTAGCAACCTTTGAAGAGTGGCCTCCCGTTACGCCTGAATCTCCGGCAGGGAAAACCGGCGGTGTGGGTAACTAGTTAAATATCATAAAAAATCCCGCTCACACTGAGCGGGATTTTTATTGGAATGCGTTTTAACGTTGGTTCTATTTCAGCGTGGTATTTCGTTCAATGAACTTCACTGGCACCATCAACTTAACCAAGCTCGTGTCTTGTTCTTGAATCTGACTAACCACAATTTTCACAGACTCACGTGCAAGGCGTCTGAAATCTTGCTTGAAGGTCGTGAGTTGATAGTTCAACCACTGAGTCTGCGGGATATCATCAAAACCGACCACTTGCAGATCTTCTGGAATACGCAGGTTGAACTCTAAGCGCGCCACATCCATCACTGCCATTGCTAGGTTATCTGTCGCACAGAAAATCGCTTGCGGGTGTGTTGGTTCTGAAAATAGGGCGCGAATAGTATCCAGTGAATCAAGGTAGTCATAATCAGCTTCAATAACACGAGCTTGTTTGCCCGTTAGGTCTTCGAATTCTGAGCAAAAGCCTGCCTCGCGTTCGCCGTTGGTGTAGGTCGGTACGTTACCGGTCAGGTAAACCGCTGATTTCGTTCCCACGCTATGAAAATGTTGAGCGGCAACTTGGCCTGCGGCGTAGTTGTCGCTCACCACATGGCTACTCTTAGTCCCTTCAACAACACGTGCGAACTGGACGATAGGGATGTCGAACTCTTCACATTCTTCATAAAGCGACTTATTGAATGTCGCAGAAGCCGCAATCACGCCATCAACTCGGTACTGGAAGATATTAGGAATAGAGTGGTTGTCGTTTCCATCAACTTGCCAAGGAATCAATACCGCAGAGTAACCCTGTTTTTGTAGCTCAGTGGAGATAAGCTGTAGGGTTTTCATATGGATAGGGTAGTCAGCGTCAGGAAAAACTAGGCCAATCAATTTGGATTCATTTGTCGTCAGACTGCGGGCAAAGGCATTCGGGCGATAATTCAACGATTTTGCTGCATCGAACACTTTCTGCTTGGTCTTTTCAGACACCGAACTGCCCGGTACAAATACGCGAGATACCGTTGATTGAGAAACGCCAGCCAGCTTAGCGACATCTTTAGAGGTGACGGTTGGCTTTGACGCCGTGGAGTGTTTTGGAGAGCTCATAGACCATACTTTTGAACCAAATTAACTGCGCACAGGATACCATAATTGGTACGTACTCATAAAGCAATAACAAGGAATGATATGAAAAATAAGGAATAATGACTATTTTGAATTTGATGTTGGGTATAACCCATTCTCAGTGTTGGTAAAAAAGTATGATTACAGAGACAGTGACTAAAAAGCTCTGCGTGAGAGCAGAGCTTTAGATTACAAGTTTACCCACAAATGGAGTGACATACCGCTAAGTCATTAGACTGTTAAGCCAAAAGCCAAAAGCCGCTAAGCCATAAGTCACTAGCCATTAGAAGTAGTAACGGATACCAGCTGCGAATTGGTCATCGCTATTCTCGTAATGGTTACCAACAGACTTGTCGTTGCCATTATCAAATTGGTATTCCGTCCAAACTAAGAACTTGTTCTTCTTAAAGTGGTACTCAAGGCCCGGGATAATTAGCTGACGCTCGTAGCCATTTGCGTTGTCGTCTGTGTCCGTTAAGTAGTTAACGTTAAAGGTTGGACGTAGACCATTTTCAAAGTGGTAGTAGGTGAAGAATTCAGCACCACGGTGGTCGTAGAATTCTGCTTTGCTGGTGGTTTCCCAGTTAGAACCTTGGCTGTAGGTGAAGCCAACAAACAGACCATTATTGGTGTAGTTCAAACCTAATAAACCGATGCGTTGTGTGTCGCCATCTTTGATGTTTTGAACTGTGCTATCCACATCATCAAACTCATTCTGATGGTACGCTAAGCCAATCGTTAGGCCATCCATAACGGTGTACAGCGTTGAAGCACCGATACCGTTTTTCAGCGTAACAGTATCTGAATTCGTTTGGTTGAATCTTGTTGATACAGCGACATCTTCACGAGTTGTTTGGTAAGTGAAGCCGTATTTCCAGTTGTCGTTAATGTTGTTGCGGTAAGTTATCGAGTTTTCAGCACGGCCTGTGCCTGATGAAATACCCCAGTCAGATAGGTTGTAGTAACCAGAACCACGTGAACCAAACACACGACCCATATCGGTAAACCAAGCCACATCGTAGAAGGTAGACCACTGCTTAGTACCTGCTGCGATCTTGCCGTATTTCTCGTGCTCGACGCCTGCGTATAGAAGTCGGTCGTAAATGTTATCGCCGTTAGCGCCCGAGTTATAACCCCATTCGGCATGGCCAAAGCCAGTCCAATCGTTGTCTAGTCCCATTTGACCTTTAAGGCCGAAACGAGAACTACCACTGTTCCATTCGCCATTATGATCGCCGCCCTTATCTTGGTAACGAACGTCGAAACGACCGTCTAAAGTAAGGCTATCGCCCGCGTCATTGGTAAAAGTGTGTGCAGCAAAAGCTGAACCTGATGTAAGTGCCGTCAGGATCACTGCAGAAAGTATCGACTTGTTCATTGTTGTTCTCTTTATTCAGGTCGCAGAAAGCCACCGTGCTTTCAAGCCCGTTATTAGTATTGGTTTGGCAGGATGTACCCCATCCATGAGGCACTATTTGATTCAATTATTGGTGGAGCAATTATTGACTGGTGAAGCAATTGATTGATGGAACATTGATTAGTTGGTGAAGCACTTGCTAGGCGCGAGAAGGAACGCCTAGCAAGTCATAGCAACCCAAATTAGATGTCGACTTAGGTTGCTACTGTTTGGTTTCTATCTTTTGGCTATTATCGCTAGGATTAAAGCGTTTCGATTACAGCGTTGGGTTCATGATGGTTGAAGTGCGCTCGAACACGTCTAGACCTTGTTGTTGTAGCCAGTAGGGAAGGTCGATAAGCACCCAGTTCTCAGACAGTTTGTCGCCGTCACGGTAGTAAACGTCAACCACTTGCATGTTTGCGCGTACTTCACCACCAGTCATACCAAGGAAGCCACCTGTTGGTGTGTTTGATAGGTTTGGCCAACCGAAGAAACAAGAGAAGTTACCTTCAGCGAAACGACAAACGTGACCGTTGAACTTCTTATCTTTCAGGTTGTTACGGAAAGGAAGTTGATGCTGTTGTTGGTAGCGAGGAATCGTGTAAGACGCGCCGATACCACATGGGCCGTACCAAATCATGTCTTTTGACCAGCTCTTCGCTAGTACTTCTGGTGGACAACCCATTGCGCCGCTGTCGTTTAGTGCAGAAAGGTCATCAACCATCTTGTTTACAAGAGCAAGAGTCGCAACGCCTTCTTCTGGAGCTGCATCTTCGAATAGCAGACCATCGTGATTACGTGGGCCAGGGTAAACGAAGTGCTTACCTGTTGATGGTGGAAGTGGGTAACAACCCGCTTGGTCCATCATGCCTAGAAGATCTAGGAACAGGCCTGTCTTTGTGATCTTGCCGTCAACAACACAGTTAAACTCTGCGTAGCGAACGTTCATGATTTTGCCAGTAGGGCGCATGCCTAGGTATTCAGCGTCGAATAGACCCATGAAGTGACCCATGCTCATTACCCAAATCTCCTCTGGGTTAACTTCGTTGTTACCGCCGATGAAGATATCTTGACGACGCTGCATGCGTGTCATTGATTTCATCATTGGAGCCCAGAATACGTCAGCCGCAGCTTGAGCGCCTTCTTGTTCGCGGAATGGGTAAACACCGCGCCATAAGTAATCTTCAGACGTGTGTGCTTTTAAAACTTCAGCAACGTTTTCGTGAGTAGCGTTTTCCATTGCGTCAAAGTAGTCACGAACAATGCGTTTAGCTTCTTGATATTTAGACATAATTAATTCTCGTTTTGTTGTCGAGTCAACATTCGGAACAGGACTCGATTTGGATTTTGTTACCGGCTGATTTATCAGCCGGATTGATGTTTATTTCGTGTCTTTAGAGGTTTCGACTAAAGGGGATTAAGCTTTTGCTGGTTCCGCTTTCTTGCTCTTGTCGAAAATGCCGCCTTTCAATGTTTCTGGTAGAGATAGCCACAGTAGACCAGCCAGAATCCATACGATTGGCGAGCCCCACATTGCTGTCGCAAGGTCGCTGCGCTCTTGGATGAATACCAACACCATTGGTGCCCACATGCCGATGATACGACCACCGTGGAACAGAGCTGCACCGAAGCTACGTAGGTGAGCTGGGAACAACTCAGAGAAGTAGCCACCCCATACCGCAGAAGCAGACAGACCGAAGTTGTAGATAAGGCCTAGGATAGCCAGCATGTTTAGGCTGCCGATCATCACGTCGCTTGGCGCAACGAAGAATACTGACGCCATGACACCCGCAAGAATGAAACCAAACGCGTTCACTTTACGGCCGTATTTGTCGGCGATTGCACCCCATACCCAAGCACCGAATAGAGAACCGAATGCTGAGATAGAGAAGATGATGCCGATAGTTGAACCGTCAAATTGGCGAACTTCTTTCAGGTACGTTGTCACGAAGCCTGAGAAGAATTGGTAGCCATAGAAGTTAAGGCCAGCCAGTAGTAGACAAGTGATGGTTAGCTTGCGGTAAGGCGCGCTTAGCATTTCACCCCAAGAACCTTTCTTCGCTGGTTTATTCGATGCTTCAGCCGCGGCTTGATCTTCTTCACCGTAAGCGATCACTTTCTTGTCGCTAGGCAGGATGAAGATCATCAGTGCAGCTGCAACTAGAGGAGGAATACCACCCACCCACATTAGGCTCTGCCAAGGTGCATCGATGCTAGAAATGAACGCCGCGTATGCACCCATTGCCATTAGGGCAACCGAGAACATCGAAGAAGCGAATGCCGTTAACTTACCGCGAACGCTTGGTGTGAACAGGCCGATCATCAGGCTTACTGCTACGGTGAAGTAGCCACCTAAAGAAATACCGATGATGAAACGCATTGCTGCCCACATCGCGTAGTCAGTAAACATCATGTTGATGATGGTTGCGCCACCGTTCAGTGCAGTGATGACAATAAGAGTCGATTTCTTACCAAAGTTTGATGCCACCCATGCACAGCTCAGAGCACCAATAAGTGCACCAACCGACTGCCATGTATAGAACTGAGCGGTATCCGCCAAGTTAATACCATCATACGCATCAACGATGTATGGGCGTACGTAGTCAATAATTACAAAGTTATAACAATAGAAAAAGTAGCCAACTAGAATTGCAAGATAAGCAGCTACCCTTTGAATCATAGGAACTTCGCTCATGTGTTTTTTAGTAGTCATGACCGATAAACCTTTATTTTTTATAGGGTGTTTTTAGTTTCGATTATTGTGTGGCGGTTATTGAATATCACCACACCATCTTCATTTCTGGAGAGATAATAGAATTTTTGTGGTTATTAGATCCGTGATCAAAGTCAATTTTAAAATGAGCGCGTACCCATTTTGTGTATTTTAGTGATCTTGATCTCATTAGATCGTCGTTTTGCGACTTTTTGGGCATTTAGAGTGTTTAATCATCTATCTTAGTGACAATACTCACACTTATTGTGGGTTTCTGAGGGAAAATATCCATTTTTGAGTACTATTGGCGGCGAATGAATTGCGAAATATAATAAACGGAATCTAAAAATGGTTACGTACTCAAGTTTTGTGGTTATTGCTTTGTATGTACTAACTACTCTATTTATCAGTTGCTTAGTGAATAAGCGTTATAGCGTTGGTGGCGATTTCTCAACGGGCGGAAAGCAATTTGGTTGGTTTACGGCAGGTGTGTCGATTCTTGCAACCTACATCAGTGCGATGACGTTCGTGGGTATGCCGGGTTGGGTTTATAGCTCAGGCATGGAAGCGATGAGCGTCCATTTGAATTACCCAATAGTGATCTTTTTTGCTGTGGTTTTCTTTGTCCCGGTGTTTTACAAACTCGGCCTGACTTCGATTTATGAATACCTAGAGCACCGCTTTGGCGTTGTTGCTCGCACGATCAACTCTATCGTGTTTATTGTGGTTCAGTGTATTTCGGCTGGGGTAATTTTGTATGCAGTTGCACTGATCTTGGTGCAAGTGTTGCCGGTGAGTATCTCCGAGGCGATCATCTACATCAGTTTGTTTACCGCTTTGTATACTTATGCGGGGGGTATCTCAACCGTCATATGGACAGACATGTTGCAGTCGGCGGTGCTGATCATAGGCAGCATTGCGATCTTTGTTTTATTGCTGATGAAGATTGATGCAGGTGAGGTGTTGTCTCCTGAACATCTGAATATCATCAACCTCGATTTCGACTTGGGTGTTGATACCACATTGTGGGCAGGTGTAGTGGCTGTGAGCTTCTTACATCTAAGTGTCTATGGCACTAACCAACTGATTATTCAAAGAACATTGGCGACTAAGAACGTTAAAACTGCACAAAAATCGATGTTGCTTTGTGGTTACGGCGCGTTCTTTATTTACCTGTTTTTCTCTGTAATGGGCGTTCTTCTGAGTGTCTTTTATCAAGACCAAAGCTTTGAAAACAGCAACGAAGTGATTCTCGATTTTGTGTTTAACCATACCAACCCAATCATTGTTGGTTTGGTGATTTCCGCACTCTCAGCAGCAGCGATGTCGACCTTGGATTCGACTTATAACTCAATGGCGACAGTCGCAACATTCGATTTCTACAAGCGCTTTTTCCGTAAGAAAGCCTCTGATGCACATTATGAATCGGTGGCAAGAAAAATGAGCCTTGTTGCTGCAGCGTCGGTTGTTGTTCCTGCATTACTGGCGGTTTCTAATGAATCAGTGCTTAAAACTATTGCTAGCCTGACCTCCATTTTTGTTGGTATTCGCCTTGGCTCTTTTATCCTGGGTTTGTTCTTTAAAAAGGCAAATGAGAAAGGGGTGATTGCAGGCAGTATTGGCAGTGTGGCCGTCGTATTCATCGCTAAATACAGCGGCATAGCTTGGCCTTGGTTTGCCTTGATTGGCACTGTGGTTTTCTTGGTGTTAGGCGTTGTTGTAAGCCGTTTCTGGGGAGAGGTGACCGAGCAACAAAGCGAATTTATTGCCAAGCAGAAGCATTTGTTCGCTAAGCCTACCGCGAGTCATTACGGCTTGTTGGTATTTGCTGTTGTGACGATTGCTGCTTGTACTGTTATCCCTGATTGGCTTTATGCCGCTCTTTCTTAATTGACCGATTTTTTACTGGTATATCTATGTTATCGATCTTTGATATCTACAAAATTGGTGTGGGACCATCGAGCTCTCACACCAACGGCCCAATGATTGCGGGTTTTCATTTCACACAATTAATCGCTGATAGAATCGCAGATGTGACGCGTGTTCAGGTGGATTTATACGGTTCTTTGTCATTGACTGGAATAGGGCATCACACTGACAGAGCAACCATCTTGGGTTTGCTTGGAAATAAGCCAGACACGATTAAGATCACCAGCGCTAATGAAGCGATGCGTCTTGCTATCAACAGTGGTGAAATGCAGCTGAGTGGCCATCACACCATTGGCTTCAATTATCAAACCGACATGCTATTCCACGAAGACAATCTGCCTTTGCATGAAAACGGCATGATGATTACAGCGTTTGACCAAAGCGGAAGCATAATTGTTGATGAAACTTACTATTCGATTGGCGGCGGTTTTATCGCAACCGCGGATGAACTGCAGAATGGCACTCAAACTCAATCGGTCGAAGTCACCTTCCCATTCAAAAATGCCGATGAAATGCTGCAACAAGCCGATAATAGCGGGATGAGCCTCGGTGGCATGATTCTAAAAAATGAAGCGGAGTTCGAAGGTTCTGACATTATTTCAGAAAAAGCCGATCAAATTTGGCGAGTAATGACTCGCTGCATGGAACGCGGATTTGAAACCGAAGGCATTCTTGATGGTGGTTTGAACGTGACTCGTCGTGCGCCAAACTTGTTGAAGAAGCTTGAAGCGAATGCGGCCGTTGAAAACGACCCAATGGAAATCATGGATTGGATTAACTTGTTTGCCTTTGCCGTGAGTGAGGAAAATGCGGCTGGTGGCCAAGTGGTGACATCACCAACTAATGGTGGCTTTGTTGCGTAATTAAATTTAAAGATAGAACAACCCCGTTTCGCGTATTT
>NZ_JBFSUD010000122.1:0-8624 GCF_041467175.1 Vibrio sp. 10N.247.310.24 | reverse complement strand
CTTTGAAAAGCGAAATGTCGCTTAGCTAAGTGTCCAGTCTGACTGGAGCAGATCATATTGAACATACCAATGCGCGCTTTGAAGAAGAGAAGTTGTCGTTGGAAAATCGCCAGCAGTGGTTTTCTCAATTTTCTAGTCAAAGTAAATATCAACTTTATGTCGCGACAGAAGGTGATGCGTTATTAGGCTTCGCGTGTTCTCAGCAATACCGGGTTATGTCGGCATTTGAAGATACCGCAGAGGTCACTATTTATCTTGCGACAGAAGCTCAAGGTAAAGGCTTAGGCTCTAAGCTTTATTCTCAGCTATTTGCATCGATTAGTGATTATGGTGTTCACCGCGTACTCTCAGGTGTTGCTTTACCTAATGAGGCTTCAATAGCACTTCATAAACGTTTTGGATTTCGAGAAGTCGGAGTGTTCAATGAATATGCGAAGAAAAACGGTCAATACATCAGTTCAATGTGGTTAGAGAAGGCGTTAACCAAGGAACCAGATTGATTAGGATGGTTTAAACACGATGCAATACTCTTGGTACTTAAATTACGTATTGCTCAATGTTTGATTTAGAAACAAAGGACACAATATGGAAGTAAGGTTAGTCAAAGGTTCCGATCCTAAGTTCGCTGAATCGATCACTAAAACGAATATGGCGAGTTACTACCAAGCTCGTGGCATCGCTTGGGGTCATAGTCAGTTTTTACGCAGCTGGGATGAACTGGATAACTATGAAGTTTATGTAGGGGATAGCCGTATTGGTGTTATCCGCTTCAGTTACAACTGTGATACAACGTTTCTTAGGGACTTGCAGATATTAGCTGAATATCAAGGTAGAGGCTTTGGTTCGAAGTGTCTCGATTTAGCTATTGAACATGCGAACAATCAATCATCGGCTCAATTGGTGTTGTGCGTGTTCAGTGAGAATCCCGCTATTAAGCTTTATCAATCAAAAGGTTTTACTCAGTTGTCTGAAGTGAAAGGACTCGTTGAAATGGAACTGATTTTAGGAAGAACTATGGACACCATTATCAAACAAGCAATCGAATTGCGAAAAGAAGAGAAGTACCAAGAGTCACGTGACTTGTTGGCAACGCTACTCACTGATGAAAATTACGCCGCGAAAGCGCATTTGCAGATCGCGTGGTCTTACGATAATCAAGGTAAAGAGCGACAGGCGATTGAGCATTATGTGCTATCTCTGTCTGGCGTGCTTTCTTCAGTAGAGCGTTTTGATGCGCTGTTCGGTTTGGCGAGTACTTATCGAAGCCTTGGTCTTTATGCAGAGGCTTTAGGCTATTTCGAACAGACTATGGCTGAATATCCTGACTCGATAGAGGTGAAACCTTTCTACGCAATGTGTTTGTACAATTTAGGTCGCCATAAAGAGGCGACGTCGCTATTACTTGAGCTTTTGGTATCTACGACTAATAGCGATGCGATTAAAGAGTACCAACGCGCGATCTCTTTATATGCTCAAGACTTAGATAAAACTTGGTAAGCCGCTGCTTATAAAAATCATGTACTAATATAGAAAAAGCCTAAGCATCAATAGGATACTTAGGCTTCAAGAATTCGGTTTTAGTTTTGGTTTGAGTTTAAACCGTTACTCTGAAAGTTCTTTACGAACGATCTCTGCGCCAGCGCTTAGCGCATTGAGCTTAGCTGAGGCAATTTCACGAGGAAGGGGAGCCATGCCGCAGTTGGTGCACGGGTAGAGCTTATCGGCATCAACATACTTCAGTGTTTCTCGTAGAGTGTCGGCAACTTCTTCTGGTGTTTCAATTGAATTGGTTGCAACATCGATAGCACCGACCATCACTTTCTTACCTCGAACGAGCTCAAGCAATTCAACCGGAACATGAGAGTTATGACACTCTAATGAGATGATATCGATATTCGATTGCTGAAGCTTAGGAAATACCTCTTCGTATTGGCGCCACTCGGTACCTAGTGTCTTTTTCCAATCCGTATTTGCTTTGATGCCGTAGCCATAACAAATATGGACTGCAGTTTCACACTTAAGCCCTTCAATGGCTCTTTCTAAACAAGCAATACCCCAATCGTTCACGTCATCAAAAAATACGTTAAACGCAGGCTCATCGAACTGAATAATATCAACACCAGCAGCTTCTAACTCTTTTGCTTCTTCGTTAAGGATTTTTGCGAACTCCCATGCTAGCTTTTCACGGCTTTGGTAATGCGCGTCGTAAAGCGTATCTATCATGGTCATTGGCCCCGGTAGAGCCCACTTAATTGGTTGATCCGTTTGCTGGCGTAAGAACTTAGCATCTTCGACAAAAACCGATTTTTGACGAGAAACAGGGCCAACGACTGTTGGTACACTCGCATCGTAACGGTCGCGAATTTTAACGGTTTCACGCTTCTCAAAATCCACGCCATTCAAGTGTTCAATGAAGGTTGTTACAAAGTGCTGACGTGTCTGTTCGCCGTCACTCACAATATCAATACCGGCTTGTTGCTGGTCTTGAAGAGAGACACGTAGCGCGTCTTGTTTGCCGTCGGTTAATTCGTCGCCTTCCAGTTTCCATGGAGACCAAAGTGTCTCTGGCTGTGCTAGCCAAGATGGCTTAGGTAAGCTGCCTGCTGTTGAAGTCGGTAATAATGTTTTCATAATTTATACTGCCTATCCTTGGTGATTTAAGAGCGTAATTGCTCGATTAAAGCGCGTAGTTGGCAGACCAGTTCTCTAGAACTGACTGGTATGGCTTAATGAAAGTCTCTTCTGCGAATTTACCTTGTTCGATAGCTAATTTGCTTCGTTCTTCTCGGTCATACACGATTTGAGTTAGCGAGTGATCCAAGTTTTTCAAGTTTGGTTGGTAGCAGTTACCTGCAACCGCATTCGCGTTGTAAATCTCAGGACGGTAGATTTTTTGGAATGTACCCATGGTGCTGATGGTGCTGATAAGTTCTAGGTTTGAGTAATCGTTCAGTAGATCACCAAAGAAATAGAAAGCTAGAGGTGCAACACTGTTTGGCGGCATGAAGTAACGAACCTGTAAGCCCATCTTCTTAAAATATTGTTCAGTTAAAGAAGACTCATTTGGTTGGTATTCAAAACCTAATACTGGGTGTTGGTTTTCAGTACGGTAATAGGTTTTATTATCTGACACGCTTAAGCAAATAACAGGTGGCTTATTAAAGTTCTTTTTGTAAGCGTCAGAGTTAACGAAATATTTAAAAAGCTTGCCGTGCAAATCACCAAAATCTTCTGGAATGCTGAATTTATCTTGGCCTTTATTATGATCCAATAGACGTACGCTAAAGTCATAATCTCGAACATAAGAAGAGAAGTTATTTCCGATAATGCCTTCAATACGCTCGTTGGTTTTACGGTCCAGAATATTGGTTTTCAGTACTTCAATGGAAGGGAATGCTTCGCCGTTGCTTTCAATGTCCATATCAACAGAAATGATTTCAAGCTCTACAGAGTAACGGTCGCCCTTTGGGTTGTCCCAGTGTGCTAATGCGTTGAAACTGTTGTCAATCATCTGCAGTGCATTGCGCAAGTTTGCTTGGCGGCTGTCACCACGCGCCAAGTTAGCGAAGTTGGTGGTGATACGTGTGCTGTCCGCAGGTTGATAGTTCTCGTCGAGGCTAATGCTCTTAATTGTAAAATTAAATTCTGTATTCATGTTGATCTGATATCCCAATCTGTTGTCTGACTTTCGCGGTCTTTAGAATTAAAATTGCTTTTATTTTTGCTTGTGACCGGATTAATAGTTGAAGGCAATACTGTATGAAAAATTAATACGGTATTAAGTTAATCGCTTGGTATTTTTATACTTGGTTCGATAAATGATTAACAATGGTATTCCTTCACATTCAACATGAGGAATATTCATGATCTATTATGTTTGAAAATATTAGGTGGTGTCAGTTATATTAATTGGCTTGATGGAAATATAACCACATTAATAGTGCGTTATTTAAGACAATTAATTTAATTAAGAGATGGACGAAATGAGTGAGTTGCTGTTGTTGATTTTATACTGTGCATTATTAGGCAGTGGTGTTGGTTTTCTTGCCGGACTTTTGGGGATTGGCGGAGGGCTTATCATTGTACCTGTGTTAAGCAGCATTTTACTTCACTTAGAAGTTTTACCTGCTGACCAAGTGGTCGTTGCAGCGATTGCGACTTCCTTGGCATCAATTTTGTTTACCTCAACTTCCTCTGCGCTTGCTCACCACAAAAATGGAAACGTGCCTTGGGATTTGGCACCTTGGATCATGTTGGGTGTTGCTCTGGGTGCATTGATTAGTGGCTTTATGGCGGCTCTTTTACCGGAAAAAGTTGTTCGTATTGTGTTTGCCGTAAGTGTGGTTCTTATTGCGATCAAGATGTTCTTAAGCAGCAAAAATGACGCGCCTAAAGAACGAAAGCTACCGAACAAGGGCGTACTAACGGTTCTTACAACTATTACGGGCGGCTTGTCAGCCATGATAGGCATTGGTGGTGGGGCATTGCTGGTTCCACTATTGACGTTCTTCTCTGTCGATATGAAAAAGGCCATTGGTTGTGCGTCGGCTTGTGGCATTGTGATCGCATTATTTGGGTCTATCGGTTATATCACCTCGGGCAGCAGCCACTTTGCTCTAACAGAAGGTTTTGCTGGCTTTGTTTATTTGCCTGCGCTGCTAGGCATCGTGTGCACATCTTGGTTTACAGCTCCGCTAGGCGCAAAAGCAACTAACCATTTACCGGTTCCAACGATTAAGAAGATCTTCTCAGTACTGTTGGTGGTTATTGCAGCCAGCATGGTTGCTCGTTAATTAAAGAATTCAGTAACCTGTAACTGAATCAGTTTCTTTATTCATTAGACATTTAGGTGCAAAAAAATGCATGTAAATGTCTAATTGCGATCTGAGCCCTCCAATAACATGAGTTACTCATTTTAATGCACCATGGTGCATAATAAGATTGTTCACGTTTAATAAATATTCAAATGTGGTCAAATACTTATCTAAAGGGGCGAGTAATGGCACGAGAAATCTCATTTAAGGGCAACGGCCCACGTTGGAACGTGGCTCTATCAATGATAATAAGTTACGTGATCGCATCTTTAGCTATCAACTTGTTTTATCAGACTGAGCTCCAGTTTTTCCCTTTTGTTACTTCTAGCTTAATCATGATCGCTGTCTATGCTTTGGTCTCCAAGTTCACCCGAAGACATTTATCTTTAGTCGGTGAAGACATACATCTACATGACGTTAAAGCGAACTTAGTGATCAAAAACTCTGTCTTTTCTCGTCAGTATATTCAGGTTAAATCACTGACTAAAAATGGCTATTACAAAGTGAATGTTCACAAAGAACAGGTTGATAAATCTGATTGGGAAATGCTGTTAAGCAAGGCCACACAGCAAAACGTTTAACGCTAACGCTTCATGGAATTCATTCATGTCAGGGTGTTTTATCAACAGTATTATCTTGATAAAACATTGTTATTTAACCCAATTCACTGCTATAGCTAAATGTATCTTGTTTGATTCAACGGAATGCTATCAATGAGTGATTTATGGATCCTTTAACGCAGGGCGTGTTAGGCGCTTCTTTGTCACAGTCAGTAAGCAAAAAACAACATTTGATTGTTGCTGGGGTATTAGGGCTGCTCTCTGGATTGGCACCAGAGCTAGATGCACTGATTAAGTCTCAAAGTGACCCTTTGTTGGCGTTGGAATTTCATCGACAATTTACCCATTCACTCTTCTTTATCCCCATTGGCAGTTTGATATGTGCCTTGGTTCTGCATCACCTGATTGCAAAAAGGCGTGGGCTTTCTTTCAAACAAAGCTGGCTGTTTTGCGCTCTGGGCTATGGCACTCATGCACTGTTAGACGCTTGTACCACTTATGGCACGCAGCTACTTTGGCCTTTCACCAACGCACGTTTTGCTTGGAACACCATCTCAATCATCGATCCTGCTTATACGCTTCCCATCCTAGTGTTGCTTGTGTGTGCAACGTTGAAACGAGCGCCTTGGCTAGCGCGTGTCGCATTTGCTTGGGCGCTAATTTATCCAACGTTAGGGATGATTCAGCGAGACAGGGCAGAGGCGGTTGGCTGGCAATTAGCGCAAGAAAGACAGCACACGCCGATCCGATTAGAGGCAAAACCAAGCTTTGCGAATATCTTGGTTTGGAAAGTGGTGTACGAAACTGAGGCTCATTATCATGTAGACGCAGTGCGGGTTGGCACATCGGTAAACGTATATCCAGGAGAGTCGGTCGCTAAGCTGAACGTTAGCAGGGACTTACCTTGGCTTGACCTGGATTCTCAACAAGCCAAAGATATTGAACGCTTCCGCTGGTTCTCTAATGGTTATATTGCTCTGGACCCAACGGACGAGTTGCGTATTATCGACGTCCGATACTCAATTGTACCGAATCAAATGAAAGCACTTTGGAGTATCAAGTTATCAAAATCTGTTGATGCCAATTCGCATATAAAATACGAAACTCATCGAGACAACACCCCAGAGTCGAGACAGATCTTCTTCGATATGCTCACTGGCGATAAATGATCTAGTTCTAAACAGTAAAAAGGCTGAGTCAGATAACCTGCTCAGCCTTTTTTATTCGTTTGTTTAACAGGTCGATGTTGCATTGCTTACATCACATATATTAATAAAACTGATAGTGCTTACATTTATAAGTGTGATTTATGTCTCTATCCATCTTTTGAATACTTTCTAAGCTTAGTTGGTTTTTTATCTAATTAAACAGAAGGTTATATGATAAATGGAATAATAACACTAAGTGGCGTTGCATTACTTTGTTCAGCGAGTGCGCATGCGCAAATGCAAAATGGAAGTTTCGAAAGCTGGGAAGGAAACGTACCATCTGGATGGAGTGTGATTGACTCCGGCATTGCAGTTTCACCCTCTAACGTACCTGTTAATAACGGCAGTTTCTCTGCGCAAGTAACAGTGAATACAGGCACTCAAAGTAATACCGATTTTCTGCAAACGATAAGTGTTGAACAAGGGAAAACTTATGATTTCTCTGTCGATGTTTACCATACGGAAGGCAACGTGAAAGCTCGCCTTTTTGTTGATGGCTATTTAGGCTACTCGAATAATGGTTTAACGAATCAGTGGCAAGCATTGACTCACTCGTACAGCGCTACGAGCACTAAAGATATCGTTGTGGGCATACGATTTTATGATGATGCAGGTTTTGATGGTGCGGAAGTGGTGTATTTAGATAACTTTCAGCCTACGGAGACTCCACCAACACAAAGCTGCAATGACACAAGTGCCGCACTCACGCTAGTGACGGATAACTATGGCTCTGAAACCAGTTGGTCTCTCAAAAACTCAGTTTCTCAAACTCTTTATTCTGGTTCAGACTATCAAAGTAACACCAACAATGAAGTGGAAATGTGTTTAGCAGATGGTAGCTACACCCTAGAAGTCTCAGACTCTTATGGAGATGGGATGTGTTGCAGTGTGGGGAATGGTTCATACAGTTTGTCGGTAAACGGAACCGTTGTGGCATCTGGTGGTGATTTCCAAGCAAGTCAGAGTACAGAATTTACGATTGGTGGCTCAACTACACCACCAACTGAACCACCAGTGTTAGGTGAGTATTACAAAGACGCTGAAGGCAAAGTGGGCTTTGCGTTAAAAACGGCCTTGTATCAAATTATTGATAATCATAGTAGTCAGGGTTACACCGCTATTTGGACGTTAGTGTCTGAGGCTGACCTAGACGCATACTATGACACTGATGGGTCGATTCTCGATATGTATTCGGAGAAACCTTCAGGCTCAGATTCAATCCAATTTACTAAGGTGGCCGATCAATGTGGTCAATACAGCAAAGAAGGTGATTGCTACAACCGTGAGCACTCATTCCCGAAAAGCTGGTTTGGTGGGAAAGTCGAGCCAATGAACTCTGACGGTCACCATTTATTTGCCACTGACGGTTACGTTAACTCGAAACGTAGTAATTGGCCATTTGGTGAGGTGAGTAGCGCGACATACACATCAAGCAATGGTTCTAAGTTAGGCAGTGCAGCGAACTCTCTTGGTTATGTCGGTACGGTGTTTGAGCCAATTGATGAGTTTAAAGGTGATTTCGCAAGAGCATATTTCTACATGGCAACACGCTATGAAAATGAAATCGCTAATTGGGAAGGAAACTCTACAAGCTCTGATGCCGTTCTGGATGGAACCAATACAACCGTTTTTGAACCTTGGCTACTTACTATGCTAAAGCGTTGGCATTCTGAAGATCCAGTAAGCCAAAAAGAAATCGACCGAAATAAGGCGGTACATGATTTCCAAGGGAATCGTAATCCGTTTATTGACCATCCAGAGTTTGTAAGTCAAATCTGGGGAAATTAATCGGAATATAACCACCATGACAATGGTTTCATGATTATTCAATTGAGCCCAATCCTTTGTTTGGGCTTTTTTATTGATAGGCATTAGAGAGCATGATTTAAAATATGTGAAAAAGCATATTGTCATGAAGGTCCGTATACTTGTAAGTGATCGGCACCATCAATACTGGACGCTACGTTAAGTAACTTTCCATACCTATAGGGCTCTTCTCCGCTTAGATGAGTCTATAAATTAACAATAAAATCAATAAAGCA
>NZ_JBFSUD010000121.1:0-9070 GCF_041467175.1 Vibrio sp. 10N.247.310.24 | reverse complement strand
TTTGAAGTAGTCATAATTCGTCCTCAATGTGTAAACACATTTCAGGACGGGACAATAAAATACAAAAAGGGCCAACTCTTTCGAGTTGGCCCTTTCCAAACGTTTGGTGGAGCTGGCGGGAGGTGCTTCCAAAGTCTTTTATTTTTCTTTATTTTCAATGTCTTATTTGAAATTGATTTTTTTGGTTTTGTGTCGATTTAGTACTGAAAATATGGATTAATTACCTTGGGGTGTCAACTGGGTTCAGCTCCCACTTAGGGAGTTGAACTGGCAGCGATAGCTATGAGTAGATAACACAAAGAGCGGAAGCTCTTTGGACTTTTCTATTGTATTTATTGATATTGAAAGGGGCTATTGGCCTGAATTTATACCTAGTTTTTTTACCATTTTTAGAGAATTATCGAATATAGCTGTCGAAACTTCTTCAGGAAAGCTATCTGGAAGTCTAGCTTTTAGTCGTTCAATTGCTTGAGGAAGCTCAACTTGGATATCGTCTAAGATTTTTTGCATCTTTTCTTTGCTAAATCCTACAGATGTGGCTGTATCTAAGAAGTGACGAGCGTAGATTTTATTTATTTCATACTTCTTACCACGAGTTGCTTTTATCCCCATAGCTAACTTTAGCTTTCTTATATTTAATCCCTTTCCTCCAAGGACAACATAAGCAGATAGAATGTCATAAAAAGGGGTAAGCTTATAGCTTCCTCCTTTTTCAATAAAAATGGAAAAGTTCTTAGCATGTCCATCTGTAGCGCCAATTGCCCACTGGAAAACTTGGAACTTCATGAAGTTGTATTGGTCTTCTAGTGCGTTACTCGATCCCATCAAAAGATCCATTATTTCAGCGATACCAGGACCACCTTGAGACTCATACTTTATAGATGAAGGTTTTCCGAAAACTTGGCAAATATCCTCTTGAGGTAATCGCAATAAATTTGTTTTATCTTTGTTCCAGCGTCTATCGAAACGTTCTACTGCTAGTGCTTTGACTTTTTCAGTATGGATGATCTCAACATTAGGCACTTCGAAACCAAGCTCTCTAGCCAACTCAATACAAAGGTATTCATTTTCAACGCTATCTGTTAGATCTAACGTTGCATGAGCTTGCTGTATTTCTCCAATAGGTAACTTGATAATATGAGTAGTTGGTGTATTGCCTTTCGGTATGCACCATTGGTCGTTGGAGCGAAGAAGAGCCGTTTTTTCTTGTGCGCCCGCCACTGATATTCTGAAGTCTTCCTCTTCTTCAAGCATCCCTAAGGGGATATCTGACTTGTATGCGAGAAGAACACTTTCAAGCTTTTCTTCATTTAGCGTCTCATAATTGATCTTATCTTCATTATAAGGTTGCTCAGGAGGTAATAAAGCTATTGCACCAACACTGTCTTTACCTACCTCTTTTAAAAGGTCAAATGGTTGCTTAGAAGAGGCTTTATATCTAGCAACTATTCTTTCTCTAACTTTTGGTGCATCAGGCAAAAGGTTATCAAAGTAATTAATAACTGCATCTGATTTTATTGGTGCTATTTGCAACTTTAATGATAAAGATAGGGGGCGGGCTTTTCTGTTATTTATCCAGTCTGAATCATACTGGAAAGAATGAGCACCATTCGATTGTTTTTGTAATCTGCCGACAAGCTCTCCATTCATATAAGCTAGTAGTTCTTGCATTACCAGTCTTCCTCATCATTATCGTTACAATGTTGTACTAGGCTCTTTTCTTCTAACTTCAGTGTTAAGTTCATAGCTTGGAGCAGTTTAAAAAAAGTTGAGAGTGTAGTGAGATTTGGGTTGTTCTCGAAGTTGGATATTGTTGATTGCTTTATACCAACTCTTTTGGCTAGCTCAGTCTGACTCCAATTGTTCTTTTGCCTTATAAGAAGCATGCTATCAGCAAGTTGCTTTGGGCTATATATCATGTATTAGCTTCCTATTTGTTTGAATTTTAGATGCATAATTTCGTGCTTTATACATAGAGTATAGCATTATCCCTTGTAGGGGATACTAATTTGTTTTTGAATTGTACGTATCCCTTGTAGGGGGTGATAGTGCGCCCATCCCTTATAGGGGATGATAGTGTACCTATCCCTTGTAGGGGGTGACAGTGTGCCTATCCCTTGTAGGGGATGATAGTGTGCCTATCCCTTGTGGGGGATGATAGTGTACATATCCCTTGTAGGGGATGACAGTGTACGTATCCCTTATAAGGGGTGATAGTGTGCCTATCCCTTATAGGGGTGATAGTGTGCCTATCCCTTAAAGGGGATGATAGTGTGCCTATCCCCTGTGGGGGATGATAGTGTACCTATCCCCTGTGGGGGATGATAGTGTACCTATCCCTTATAGGGGGTGATAGTGTGCCTATCCCCCGTAGGGGATGATAGTGTACATATCCCTTGTAGGGGGTGATAGTGTGCGTATCCCTTGTAGAAGGGAGGATATATACATTATGTTTAGATAGAACAATCAAAGCCCTTGGCTTTGACTTATCTATATACAGGATGATATTTAGCATGGATGAGCTTGAGTCAGTAAATCAAAGAATTGAACAGTTGAAATCCGAGCTATCTCAGCTTGAGAAAAGACGAAATGAGTTACTGTCTAGTCCTGTGAATCCAGAGCAAACTCTGTTAACTCCAGGACAGAAAATCGAACTATTTCAAAGTTACTTCCGAGGGAATCACCACTGTTACGCTAATCGTTGGCAAAACTCGGCAGGTCGAAATGGTTACTCAATAGCTTGCTCCAATGAGTGGCAGCAATGGGTATGTGAAAAGCCGAAGGTAAAGTGTTTAGAGTGCTTGAATCAAGCTTTTAAACCTCTGGATAGAGATGCGATCTATCGTCACTTAACTGGCGCTGAAGTCATTGGCTTATATCCTATACAGCCTGACAATTCGTGTTTCTTATTAGCCATAGATTTTGATAAAAGCGACTGGCTTCAGGCATCTCAAGCTTATGTTGAAGCGTGTGAGTTTTATGATCTGGATTGTTTGTGGGAGCGCTCTCGTTCAGGTAAAGGAGCGCATGTCTGGATTTTCTTTGAATCCGCAACAACAGCAAAGGACGCAAGAGAGTTAGGCTTTCTTCTTTTAGACAAAGCGATGCAAATTCATAGTGCATTAGCTTTTGATTCTTATGACCGACTCTTTCCTAATCAGGATGTTTTACCCACTGGCGGTATCGGCAATCTAATAGCCTTACCCTTACAAAAACAAGCAAGGGCTAATCAAAACTCAGTGTTTTTGGAGCGTTTTGGTCAACCCTATGCAGATCAATGGTTGGCACTCAAATCAGTTCAGAAAGTACCAGTATCTAAACTTGAAAAGCTGATATCGGCTATAGAGAAAAAAGCTAAACAACCAGACGTTAGTGATTTGAAACCATGGGAACGTAACGTATTGCCAACATCGGGCATTGATGGGTGTCCGTCAAACGTAACCGTAGTATTGGCAAACAGCATTTATTTACCTCTCTCAGAGCTTCCTAATCCATTAGTCGCTAGACTCAAAAAGTTAGCATCATTTTCTAACCCCAAGTTTTTTAAAGCGCAGGGCATGCGTCTTTCAACCAATGGCATAGCTCGCTTTATATGCTTAGCGGAGTTAGATAATGGCTATTTAAGCTTACCTAGAGGCTGCCTTGATGATGTACAGGAAATCTTGGCGGATCTGCATATCAAGGTAGATCTCGTTGATAAAAGAACGCTTGGGCAGACGTTGGAGTTAGTTAACTTTCAGGGTGAGTTACGACAATCACAGCAAAAAGCAGTGGACTCCTTGCTTAAGTTTGATTGTGGTGTGCTACATGCTCCAACTGCTTTCGGTAAGACGGTGACGGCTATCGGTCTGATAGCTCAACGCAAAGTTAATACGCTGATTTTAGTGCATAGTAAGCAACTCGCAGACCAATGGAAGGAGCGTCTAACAGCCTTCTCTGACGGCATTGATATCGGTATTTATACTGGGGCAAGGAAAAAACCAACAGCTCAAGTCGATATTGCTACCTATCAAAGCCTGATAAGCCGAAGTGATAATACTGTAAATCCAATAATACAGGAGTATGGTCAGATTATTGTTGATGAATGCCATCATTTATCTGCACCGCAATATGAACGCGTGTTGTCAGAGGCTCATGCGAAATATGTCTATGGGGTAAGCGCGACTTTAGAACGTAGAGATGGGCATCAACCCATTATTTTCATGCAATTGGGTAGGGTGAGACACACGATCAAGGTTGATAAAGCATTTCAATTCCAACAGATACTGCATTGTAGAAAACTAGCGTATGTCCCACCGCTTGCTCTGACTAATGATGAATCAAAGCCACATATCTCAGAAGTTTATCGTTGGCTTATGGAGAACCCAGAGAGAAACAAGCAAATCTTATCTGATACTCAATCTGAAATCTTGAAAGGTCGAGTTCCTATCATTTTGACTGAACGAAGAGAGCATGCTGCCACTCTCTATAATGCTTTAATTGAAGAGGGCGTTAAAGCTCAGCTACTTGTTGGAGCTATGAAGAAAAAGTCTCTGAAACAAGTAATGGAGCAGCTCGATTCAGCTCAGGTACTTGTTGCCACAGGAAAATTTGTCGGTGAAGGGTTTGATTTACCGAGACTTGATACATTGATCTTAGCGTTACCTGTATCGTGGAAAGGTTCGTTAATACAGTATGTAGGACGAATTCAAAGGCAATATCAAGGTAAAACAGAAGTGAAGGTGATTGACTACGTAGATACTAAATTACCAATGCTACAACGGATGTTTAAGAAGCGAGAGAAAGGCTATAAAGCCCTTGGTTTTGAAGAGGAAGTACAAGGACGTGGTTATCAGTCTTCATTAGACTTGCCTGTAGATATTGCATCCGAGTAGTTGAGTGAGACTGAAACTACTTAATGGTGGATGCTGTCCATTGTTTACTTATGAGATCAAACATTGTGATTACAGTAAAAGTGAAGCTAGACTATCCAGTATTATTATTTGAAGGATTTCAATGATGACACGTAAGCAGCTAAAATATGACATACAAGAATTAATGAGAAATACTGATTTTGAAGCGCAGCGGAATGACCCGACATTAAAACTGTGGCAGTCAAAGGAACTCTATACTATTCGTTCTTCAGAAAGTGGAAGTTCGAACGGTCAAGAAGCAAAAAATGGTAACGCGAGGTGATCCAAGGATCGCTGTAATTACTCAAATTTTATGCTGAAAGATCGAAAGTTCAGTATTAGTTGAAGCGATCCCTAGATCACCTCTACTCGTTACGTGCGCAACGATAGAATACACGCCTTATTGATTAGGTATGTATCAAGAGTTAGTTCTAGTTGCTTTTGTTAAACCTCCGCCAAGTGGAAATAGATACCCCTGCTAGCTGACAAGCATTTACTTGTGAAAGACCATTCTTGACTATGTATTCATTTGCTAAAATACATTTATCAACAGTTTCTTGGGTCTGCTGCTTACCTTTATATTTACCATCTCTCTTGGCTTTCTCAATTCCCTCTGCTTGCCGTCTTCTTCTATCCTCATAATCTTTTGATGCAATTGCAGCTAGCACGTCAAAAAGAAGCTCATTAATTTTCTTGAAGATAATGCTGGTAAGCTCATCAGATACTGAGTCGCTCTTTTTTAGAAGTTGATAGCTTGTTGGGATATCGACAGCAACAATGGAAACACCAGACTTAACTAGCTTGTTTTTCAGCCTTTCCCAATCATCAGAAGATAGACGTGTTAATCGATCTAACTGCTCAACAAGAATAGTGTCGCCATTCTTGGCAATGTCGATCATCTGATTCAAGATTGGTCGTTCAAAATCTCGACCAGAAGCATTTTCAACGAAATACTCATCAACAGTCACTTTTTGCTCATCAGCAAACCTTTCAAGATACGTTCTTGCTCGATTTGCATCTTGTTCGGAAGTTGAAGCTCTTAAATACCCATAAATCATATGCTGCAATGCCTAATAGTTCATTTAGATACCTTATTGAACTATAGTTCATTTAAGCCATAGTTCAATCTAAATGATATATAAGTTCATATATGTGTGATGGGTATACCCATAAGAACCATTATTTAAGGCTAAGTTTCTGTGGCTAGAAATACCAAAGTCTATAGTTAGGGTAAGAACAGTGTTCATGGGGGAGGGAGTATATGAAAATTCCACTTGTGGAATTTTGGCATCGACAACGTAACCTTAATCTCAATTTGGTAGGCGCTGAACATCAGTTTCAATATTCATTGGTAGTGAACACCAATTCCCAAAATCCCACTTGTGGGACTCTGGCATAGGCAGCGTAACTTTAATCTCAATTTGGTAGGTGTTGAACATAAGTTTCAATGTTCATTGATAATGAAACACCAATGCCCAAAATTCCACGTGTGGGATTCTGGCATCGGCAACGTAACCTTAACCTCCATTTGGTAGGCGCTGAACATCAGTTTCAATATTTATTGATGCAACACCAACCCCAAAGTTTCACCAGTGGAATTCTGGCATCGGCAACGTAACCTTAACCTCAATTTGGTAGGCGCTGAACATCAGCTTCAATATTCATTGGTAGTGCAAAACCAATTCCCAAAATCCCACCTGTGAGACTCTGGCATTGACAACGTAACCCTCATCTCAATTTAGTAGGTGTTGAACATTAGCTTCAATATTCATTTGTCGTGAAACACCAATTCCCAAAATCCCACGTGTGGAACTCTGGCATCGGCATCGTAACCTAAATCTCAATTTGGTAGGCGTTGAACATCAGCCTCCATGTTCATCGGTAATGAAATACTCACCCCCAATGCTATTTATGGAATTTTAGTTATAGGCAGTTGAACAGTGTTCCAAGGAACTTGCATATGAGCATCAATGCTTATATAGAATAAGCTAAAGAGCCTGCTCTTTAGCATTACTACTTATCAGCTCTGTATTAATGACGCTCCCTTTGAACTACATACCCGATACTGACTAGGAACAGTGTTCATATAGGTATTTAATGTGTGCAGGCTTCAAGGTGAAAGAGCTTTTCTGTAGTTTTGCTAGCTTGAGTCTTGTTCTAGGGTTTGGTTGCTGTAATCAAGTTGTGTGAAGCTGAAGTATGTCGCTGTTTGAATTGATGATAATTAGATATGACAAGTCATCGAAGTCAACTTTGCCTTTTTTCTTTTTCTTTTTCTTTTTTGCTTTTGCTTTTGATTAGATATCCGTGACGATAAAAGTCAACATGATCAATGTGGTGACTGTTAAGTTGCTGATATTTCGGCTGTTGGTGTTTTTTTATCGGTCAACGTTAGAAGAGAACACTGTTCTAATGTGGTTTTCACATTTTACTTTTCTGAAATCACACGATGAAAAACAAAAAAAGCGCTTGAACAGTGTTCTTAGCTATCCAATATCACCAAGATTATGACTAGAGTTTACTTCAGTCGGCATTCTGTCAGGTATAATCACCTCAATTAGTAAAAAGCATTCGCAAGAGCGAATGCACTTCTATCGAGAGAATTATCGGTTATGACAACAGAATCAGCACCAGAAATTATTGAACTTAGTGATCTTAAAAAATGGCTTTGGGGCAGCGCTAACATTATGCGTGGCACCGTAGATAGCTCAGATTTTAAAAACTACATCTTCGGGCTTATTTTTATCAAACGTCTATCTGATGTGTTTGATGAGCGTGTTGCAGCGATAATGACTGAAGAACAGTGTTCTAGTGATGAAGCAATGGAACTTATTCTGGAAGATAATCCAGAGCAGTTCGTCCCTGTCGATGCTCGTTGGGCTAACTTGGTTGAAAAGACTGAAAACGTTGGTGAACGCATTGATGAAGCCTTTGCAGAAATCGAACGTCAGAACCCATCATTAGAGAAAGTGCTTACCGCTATCCAGTTTGGTGATAAAGAGAAGCTGAGCAATGAATTGTTGATGCGTTTGTTGCGTCACTTCAACCAACACAAGCTCGGTAATAAGAATCTATACAAGCCTGATCTACTTGGTGATGCCTATGAATACCTTATCGCTATGTTTGCTGATGATGCAGGTAAGAAAGGAGGCGAGTTCTATACCCCACACGAAGTAGTGGAGCTAATAGTAAAACTAATCGACCCTCAACCAACTCATGAAATTTACGACCCAACCAATGGCTCAGGCGGTATGTTGGTTGAAGCGGCTCGTCATATTAAAGATAGCTACCCAGAAAATGGAATGGTGATGGGTAAGCCGAACTGTAAGCTTTATGGTCAGGAAAAAAACCTTGGTACATGGGCAATTGCGAAGCTGAATATATTCTTGCATAACCTGGATGGTGACATTAAACGTGGTGATACGCTGGTTAACCCACAACATAAAGACGGTAACGGATTACAAACCTTTGACCGAGTAATTTCGAACCCACCTTTCTCGATAAAAGAGTGGTGGGAGCCTTTAGAAATCAATAAAAAGACTAAGACAGACAAAAAAGGCAAAGAAGTTGAAGTTAACCCTAAATACAGCTCTGAGCTTAAAGACCCTTATGGTCGTTTTGGTTTAGGTGTTGCTCCTCGTACTAAAGCGGATTTAGCTTTCTTACAGCACATAATCGCATCAACGAAAGAAGATGGTCGTATTGGTGTAGTCGTCCCTCATGGAGTGCTCTTCCGTGAAGGTGATGAAGGTAAGATTCGCAAAGGTTTATTAGTAGGAAAAGACGATTTAGCTGGTGACTTGATTGAAGCAGTTGTTGGTTTACCACCTGCCTTGTTCTTTAATACAGGGATTGCAGCAGCAGTCGTTGTTCTTAATAAGAAAAAACCTGCTGAACTTAAAAACAAAGTGATCTTTATCGATGCATCGGAAGAGTGTGACGATAGCGATAAGATGAGCCGCCTTCGTGATAAAGATATCGAAAAAATCACGAAGAAATATAACGAAGCTAAGCAAGCTGTGATTGATGCAGGCGAACAAACCGCAGAGTCGCTATCTAAATTGTTGGATTCTGTTGCTGTAGATAAGTACCTACGTGTTGTAGACATGAGCGAGATTGAGGCTAGGCTTTGTTGCGTAATTCAATGGAACTAAATCAAGAACCTACGATCTGATCAG
>NZ_JBFSUD010000120.1:0-9254 GCF_041467175.1 Vibrio sp. 10N.247.310.24 | reverse complement strand
TATCGCCCAAACTGGTTAAATTTTAACAGTGACAACTACCCTGCCAGATAGGGTTTACGCTCTTGCCTCATTACAATATCAAATGCTTCACCAAGCAGAGGAACTACCATATGGTTGCCTTCTTTCTTACGTGGGTCTTTTCGGTCACGTACGATCACTGTTCTAAGTTCTTCGTTTAAGTCTTCCCAGCGAATACCACAGACTTCGCTGACTCTCATACAGCTCAGGATGCTGAAGTCTAGAAGCACGGAGTAGGGGATTTTGTTTTCTCTGCGTTGCTCACGTTCTTCTAGTGCTTCTTTTAACAGGTCTATTTCATCGGTTGTAGGGCGTCTTGTTCGTTTCTCTGATTTACCGATGAGCTTCATTTCATACAGGATGGGTGTTGCTTCTAAGAATGTGTTCACGTTCGCGAAAACGTTGAATAGAACTAACTACCTTAAATCTCTGAATAGCGGGTAAAAAAATAGCCAGCAGAGGCTGGCTATTTTTAGAAAGCTTTAAAATACTAAATTAAAGTACTTTGATGCTGTCAGCTTGTGGGCCTTTTTGACCTTGAGATACAGTGAACTCAACTTGTTGGCCTTCAGCAAGAGTTTTGAAACCATCGCCTGTGATTGCAGAGAAGTGTGCAAATACGTCTGGGCCGTTTTCTTGCTCGATGAAGCCGAAGCCTTTAGTTTCGTTGAACCATTTTACTTTACCAGTAACTGTGTTAGACATGATGATATCCTAAAATTAAATTTTTATTTTGAGCCAATTGTGGCACTGATAGCGCGGAAAAGTTTATTGCTATTGCGTACAACACAACGGGGTTACTAGTAATCCAACGAAATGTTTATATACAAAGAACTTTCTTTCTAGCCGAGATGAAGTCTAAATCAAATTAGGGGATAGTCAATCGAATCCATAGTGAAAGGTTGCAGAAACTTGGGGGTAGTCAAACTTTGCATTCCTTAAATATCATGGAGTTACAGTTGTATGGTGACTTGTTGTAGTTTTTGTGAAAAAGGTGGTCGAAATTGATGACGAATTTGGAGTAATTGCACTGTTTTGGCACATTTATTTTCCAAATTATTAAGCCGCTAATTGGTGCCTGGCCCCAATTTTAACGGCTTATATTTATAAATCTCACGGTAAGCATCATGTGTCTATTGGAACGAGCTTTTGACTACTTTTTCAAGCGATACAGGTTGCCATTATCGGTACTGAAAAAGATGTCGCCGCTTGGTGAAGTTTCAATGTCTCTTATCCTCTCGCCTAAATCTTCTAAAATACGTTCCTCTTTAATTGTTTCACCTTGTCCATTGACTGTCACAATATTGATGTGGGTAAGTTTAAGCGCGCCGGCCAGCAGCTTTCCTTTCAACTCTGGGTATTTGTCACCTTGGTAAACAATCAAGCTGCCCGGAGCGATTGAAGGAACGTAGACTTTTTTAGGCGCTTCAATGCCATCCTTAGTTTCAGACTCGCCTACGCTAATTGGGCCCCAATACTCTTTTCCGTGTGATGTGACAGGCCACCCGTAGTTGGCACCTGCTTTAATTAGGTTGATTTCGTCACCACCTCGCGGGCCGTGTTCAATCGACCACAGCTTCTGGGTCGGGAAGTCGTAATACAAGCCTTGTGGATTACGATGGCCATAGCTCCAAATCTCATTGAGTACCTTGCTGTTATCCGAGAACGGGTTATCGCTTGGTGTGCTTCCATCAGCATTCAATCGTAATATTGATCCGGCGTGAGTCATGGTGTCTTGGCCGTTGTCTCGATCACCACGGTCGCCGATTGAAAAATACAGGTGGCTATCATCAAAGGTGATACGGCTACCAAAGTGACGTCCGGTGTCCGTTCTGGATTTAGATACAAACACGTCTGTCCAATTGGTAACTTCATGATTGCTGTAATTAGCAGAAGCCAGTGTCGTTACGCCTTCACCATCGACGTCTTTACTGTAAGTGACGTAGAACTTTTCGTTTTCAAAAGGGGAGAGCGCGATATCCAACAGACCACCTTGGCCTTTCGCCCAAACATTGGGCAGCCTGAACAGCGTGCTTTGCTCACTCGTCTTTAAATCAACCTGTTTAATGACGCCAGCTTTTTCTGTTACTAGCATGGAGTTATCGTTGATATAAGCCAACCCCCAAGGGATCACGAGTCCGTCGGTGATCTTCTCTACTTGCCATGCAAAAGCAGAGGATATTGGACTCGATGCGATGAGTGCCAAAGCACAGGAAATAAGACGATGATGATTGTTCATGGGAGTCCTTTGTTTTCATGACGTGGTATTAGTTTAGCTTGTGGTCGACAGGTGCAAAGGTTGGGTTACTGAAAAGTGACTATTCATTTATTTAGTTCAACCAGTGTTGTATGAGTAAGCAAGCTCACGTATGTTTAGCCTGCCATTCTCTATTCGATTCCTTCGGAGCATAATGAATACTACCCTTGCAACATCTTCGCTGTTTTCTCTGCCTGTATGTTGTCAGGTTGATACTCAAGCTATCTATTCTCAAACCACCCGATCTCAAAACAGCTGTTATATTGGATACTTTACATCATGAGTCGTCGATTTGACTTTAAATCGATCCTACTTGCGTGTTTGGTCATCAGCATCGGCCAACTCAGTATGGGGCTGGTATTTCCATCATTACCATGGATCGCGAAAGACTTTGATGTTTCGCTAGAGCAAGCTCAGCTTCTGGTGAGTGTCTATTTGTTAGGTTTTGGACCTTCTCAGTTTATCTATGGTCCAATTTCCGATGCTCTAGGGCGTAAGAAGGTGCTGTTAAGTGGTTTGTTGATTGCGATGCTTGGGCTATTAATGATCATCTTCTTTAGCCATTCATTTACTAGCATGGTGATGGGACGTTTTCTGCAAGGCTTAGGAACGGGTTGTTGCGCTGTACTTGCTCGTGCTTCCACGCGGGATAGATTCAGTGGGGCAGATTTACCTTTAGCTATGTCCTACATTGCGATGGTCGCGTCTATTACACCTTTGATTGCGCCCGTAATCGGCGGCTTTATTAACTTCCATTTTGGCTGGAGCATGGTGTTCATCTCGCTACTTGGCTATGTCTCATTAGCTTGGGTGGTTTTGGCGTTCAAGTTTAAGGAAACCGTCACTCAGATCTCCGCTATTCCTTCGCCAAATAAAATGGTTTCTCAATACAAAGAGTTGCTAACTTCTCGCTATTTTATGAGTTTTGCGAGTATTGGCTGGCTTAACTTTAGTTTGATGATCACTACCGTATCAGTGATGCCATTTATTATGCAAAACCAGATTGGCATGACGTCTGATGAATACGCTATGTGGGCGGTCATTCCTGCTTTAGGCATGCTGGGTGGAACAAGTTTATGTAACCGTATTCGCCCCATGTTGGGCAACAAGAAAACTCTGTTATGTACCCCTGTATTGCATATCTTCGCGGCGTTGTGGCTTTTCTTTTGCCCACTTGAGCCTTTGTATCTCATGCTTGGCCAGTTCTTGATGATTCTTGGCAATGGTATTGCATTGCCTTGTGCTCAGGCGTTGGTGATGTTGCCTTATAAGAAGAACGCTGGCGCTGCTGCTGCGATGTCTGGCGGCGGGCAGATGGTGGTGTCTTCAATGGTGAGTATGGGGCTAGTTCAACTAGGGCTAGGAGAAGCGTGGCATTTATCGCTTGTCATCATGTTGTTCACTATTATTACTCTGATTAATATTTTACGTGGTTTCAGTAGTCAAGAAGCGAGAGAGTCGCAGCTGAGCTAATTAGTTAATTAGTTAATTAGTTATTTAGCTAGCGAGTGAAAAACGAAAAGGCCATTGAAGTTTATGATTTCAATGGCCTTCTTTATGCTTAGAGCTTAGAGCTTAGAGCTTAGAGCTTAGAGCTTAGAGCTTAGAGCTTAGACTTAAGCTGAAATGCCCGAACTATTCACAGACGACTGCAACCTTCTCACTTGCTGCTGTCTTAGCTGGAACTGGATGATCGATCAGTCGAATCGGAGACTCATACAAAGCTGACAGCGCTTGTTCATCAAGTAACTTATCCGCACTGCCTTCAAAAGCAATCTGACCTTTTTTCAGTGCAACGATGTGTGTCGCGTAACGCAGTGCTAAGTTCAAATCGTGCAAAATGACGATCACCCCAACATTTTCCGTTTTGTTGAGTTCAGACAGTAAACCCATAAGCTGAAACTGATGATGTACATCCAGTGCCGAAGTTGGTTCATCAAGGATTAGTACTGGTGATTGCTGAGCCAACAACATCGATACCCACGCGCGTTGACGCTCTCCTCCAGATAAATCATCCGCCAAGGCTTGCGAGAATTCAGTGACACCGGTTCTTTCCATCGCTTGTTGGATAATCGACTTATCTTCTGAATTCCAACGGCCTAGCGCGCCTCTCCATGGGAAGCGACCTAAACGAACCAACTCTTCTACGGTTAAGCCTGCAGAAGCGGGGAGCTTTTGCGGTAGATAAGCAATTTTTTTCGCTAAATCTTTGCTTTTGAATGAAGAGAGGGAAGCGCCGTCTAGTTCCACGCTGCCGTGATCCGGCGACATCTGCCCTGAGAGTAAATTAACGAGTGTAGATTTACCCGAACCATTATGGCCAAGAACGACTGTCAGTTCATTGGTCGGAATCGTGAGGTCTTCGATTGAGAGAATGGTTCGTTCATCACGAACAATTTTTATGTTTGAAAGCTGAAACATGTCAGTCCTGTAATTAGATCAGTAGCGAAGCTCAATGGGAGAAGGCTCGTCGTATTGAACTTTAATAAATGGCGTGACTAAGCGATTTTTTTGTTGTCTGGATGCCTAGGGCAATTATCACAGTACTTTCTTGAATCGCACTTATAAACCAGGCAGCAGCTGATTCTGATCAGTTTTAACATCCCCGAACTAGAGTCTACTTTAAGGCTGTCTAAATGATTTTCAGACAACTGGCATGCTTCTAACCAAAGCTTAGCTTGCGCAATAATGTAATCGTTGGTCAGGCTTGGTTCGTGTTGCTGAAGTTTTATCAAACTGCCTAACAATAGATCGGCCAATAAATGATTGGTAAATCCTGGGCGAATACGTGTCCATTCACTGATCTGGCTTCGATAAAACTCAGTCAGTGCAAGAATGGCTTCACCAGCATCGGGAATCAGCTCTTCTGGTGAACCATGTTGATGATCACCATTAAAGAAGCGGTAGCCAGTAATGAACTCTTTGTATCTAAATTGACCGATATTCTTGATGTCGGGCAATGAATGAAGCCCATAGATAGAAATGAAAGTCACATAGATAGGCTGCCAACACACGAGATCCCAGGTTCGCGTTAACCAATACGCTTTGCCTGCTTCTGGGTGGCTTTGCGAAAGACCATCGTAAACTCGTTTGAGCTCTTTATGGCTATTCTCATTTGTTACCGCAATGCTCTTGTTATTAAGTGCACCAAAGCTTCCGCTTAAATAAGGGGTCACTTGTTTTGAGTAAGCGAAGATTTTTTGATGTAGAGACGGGGCTTTCCGACGAGTGATAATATTGTGCAGTTGGGGAAGCATCTTAAATCAATAAATGAGAATCAGTTGCGTTATCATAACGAACATAGTCGAGGATAACCATACAAAATGGAGCATCTACTCGGTGCTTTTTACGTTTTTGAGATTTATAAAGTTTGGGTGGGCTGTCCTTTTTTCAGTGATAAAAGCCACTTTAAGTGATAAAAGTATTGTTGAACCCAACACGCCCTAGTCAAAAATAGAGAAGATGAAAGCTTGAATATGAACACACCTGCATTTGACCGTATCAGCCGCGTTCTGGCTTATATCCATGCGAATCTTAGCTCTGCGTTATCGCTAGAAGATTTAGCGACGCAAAGCTGTTGGTCTCGTTGGCAGCTGCAAAGAGTGTTTCAAGCCGAAACCGGGCTTACCGTGGCGAACTATGTGAGAGAGTTAAAGTTAAGTCAGGCTGCCGAAGAGCTGCTTGATGGAAAAGATCGTGTTATCGATATTGCGCTTGGTCTCGGATTCAATTCAGAAATAAGCTTTAGCCGTTCGTTTAAGCAAATGTTTGGGGTAAGCCCAAGTCAGTATAGAAAAGCAGGCAAAAGAGTAGGGCTAAAAAAGCCGATACAAGTATCTGAGACGGCGAGTAATTCAGAAAATAGGGCGTTAAGCTTTGTGGAAGTACGCATTGATGAAAGAGAGTCTTTCTTAGTGAAAGGAATGACATCAGAAATCAGTGGCTTGTTTTCACTCACGCAAGACTTCGCGCAGAAAGTCCCTCAGCTATGGTCACGTTTAGAAGGTGAGGTTGAAATCCCTGACGCCAACATGCTCCAGTTTATTGGCGTTGTTGACCTGACTCAGTCCTGTTTTGACGGAACCAATATTTACTATTGTGCGGGCGTTGAGCTTCATGACGAGATCTCTATCCCGCAACTGCCTAGTATTATCTCTGATAAGTTAGAGGTGCTGACGATTCCGAAGCAAACCTATGCTGTAGTGAAGCACCGTGGTCCTATAGAGCATCTACCCCATACTCTAAGTTGGTTTGTGCTTAATTGGCTTCCAAATTCAGGTTATCGTGGCGTTGATGGTTATGAACTTGAGATGTACCCATTTGGCTATCAAGCTCATGCTTCTGATGCGGAAATGGAGTACTGGGTTCCTATTATTAAATCGTAGTCATATTTCAGCCCTCCGACTTTCTCCCCCCTTCTCAAAAGCCTTTGTGTTACAAGGTCAAAGGCTACAAGGTCAAATGTTACTAGATCAATTGTGTGTTTAATCAGCAATTGACCTGGTTTTACTCAAAATAGGCCAAGTTCTTTTTGAATTTGCACCAAATTGTTAATTATCCCATCTCTAGATACATACAATGCAAATGAGATTTATTACTATTTACAATTAAGCATTGGTACCGAGGGAATCATGACCACTCACACTCGTTTTAAGTATTCATCATTGGCAGTCGCATTGCTGACTGCGTTTTCAGCGCAAGCATTCGCGGAAGATACCGCTACTTCGGCAGATTCGAATGTAGAAACTATTACTGTTATGGGTAAAGCCTACCGTAATACAGCAACGAAAACCGTTTTAGCGCCAGAAGAAACGCCGCAAACACTTAACGTTATCGAAAGCGAACAGATGGAACAACGTGGTGTTAAGTCTGTAATGCAAGCTCTTCGTTATGCACCAGGTGTATCAACCGAGAATAAAGGTGGTGCAGTGGTTCTTAGTGATTGGGTTAAAATTCGCGGTTTTGACTCTACGAATAACTATTATGACGGAATGATGTTGCCAATCCTTCCTGGATGGAACGTACAACCTCAGATTGATCCTATTGCAATGGAGCGTTTGGAAATATTTAAAGGTCCAACATCGGTTCTTTACGGGTCAATGCCACCAGGAGGCATGGTTAATATCATTGCAAAAGCGCCTAAGTTTGAAGAGTCTACGAAAATTGGCTTAGCAACGGGTTTAGATAACTTAGTTGAAGCTTCAATTGATACAACGGGTGCTTTGAGTGACAACGTTGCTTATCGCTTGGTTGCTCTGGGTCGTAAGAAAGATACGCAAGTAGACGGCGTTGAGGAAGAGCGCTATGTGATTGCGCCATCAATCGATTGGTATGTGTCTGATAAAACCTTTATTAACTTCAATCTTTATTATCAGAATGACCCTGCACTAGGTCAGAACGTGACACTCCCATTAGCGGCGATTGAATCAGGAAAAGTCTCACCTTCGACATTTGCCGGGGATGTTAATTACAACACCATCAAACGTGATTTCTTGATTACTGGCTATAAGTTTAACCATGATTTCAACTCAAATTGGGCATTTCTTCAGAATTTCCGTTATATGAAAACTGACTTTTATCAAGAAAGTACTAGCAGTGGCAATTTTGATGCTTCAACTGGCTCATTAGCTCGTTCAGCATATAGCACCGATGAAAGTTCTACGGGTATTAGTGTTGATAACCAACTATCGGGCCTAGTGTCGACTGGCTCATTGGATCACTATTTACTTTTTGGTGTGGATTATCGAAACACAGAGGGTGATGTAGCCTACGACGCTTTCGCAGGTGTTGATAGCATCAACCTTTACAATCCAAATAACGATAAGCTGAACCCGAATGATTTTACTAAAACGTATTATCAAAATAACGACATTGAAGTGAGTCAGCTTGGTTTCTATTTCCAAGACCAGATGTTGATTGATAATTGGGTGTTTATTGCTGGTGGTCGTTTTGACAAAGTCGAAACAACGACAAAAGTATCAGTATTGGGTGGTGCACCAAGCAAAACGGATACTGATGATACAAACTTCTCATACCGCTTAGGCGCTTTGTACAAATTTGATAATGGTTTATCTCCATTTGCTAACTTTGCTACCAGTTTTGAACCGAGTGTAAAGTTAGATACTAACGGTAACAACCTAGATCCTGAAACAGGTGAACAAGTTGAGTTGGGTCTTAAGTATGACTCATATGAGAATATGATTTCAGGCTCGATGGCTCTGTTCCAAGTGAACAAAAAAAATGTGGGCGTTCGTCCTGATGGAGCTTCACCATGGACTTCAGTTGGTGAGATTCGATCACAAGGTATTGAGTTAGAAGGACGAGCACAAGTCACTGATAACTTGGATGTGTTAGCGAACTACACATACACCGATATGGAAATTACTGAAGATAGAAACGCATCAAATATCGGGCAAACACCAGTATTTGTACCAGATCATACTGCAAATGTTTGGGCTAACTATTTTGTACGTAGTGGTGCAATGAGTGGCCTTAGAGTCGGCGGTGGCGTGCGTTATGTGGGAGAAACTGTTCTAAACGATACGTCAGACAAAAATAAAGGCCAAGTACCATCATATACTTTAGTTGATTTGTCTCTAGGTTATGACTTAGGAGAGGTTAACAGCTCGCTTAAGAACACAACAGCTAATGTCGTTGCAAATAACATATTCAATGAAGAGTATTACACTTGTTGGAATGAGAGCTATTGCTGGTACGGTCAAGAGCAAACTGTAGAATTTAATGTTAATTACGAATTCTAACTAAGTTAGGGTTATCAATTTAAAGCAGCCATTACTGGGCTGCTTTTGTCGTTTGAATAAATATAGAATTTAGATTGAGTAGGCAACAATATGAATTTACAACGAATAGCTTCCCATGTTTCTAAAATAAAGAGCTTGCATACAAAGCTAGCAGTATCCGTATTAGCGGTGTTTTTCAAGGTAGTTGTCATCATTTGCTTGCTTATTAAGCAGCTTCT